>NZ_BADX01000147.1:0-173 GCF_000241365.1 Pseudoalteromonas sp. BSi20480
CAATGGCTAAGTAGCTCAGCTGGTTAGAGCACATCACTCATAATGATGGGGTCACAGGTTCAAATCCCGTCTTAGCCACCATTTCTTTTTAAGAATTGGCTCTGCAAGAGTTAAATTGCAACTCAATGAAGAGTTTAAAATAACTACCTTTCTTTGATTATTCAAAGTTAAAA
>NZ_BADX01000146.1:0-1237 GCF_000241365.1 Pseudoalteromonas sp. BSi20480
GTTGTGATTCAATGAAACCGGACACCAATTTAGGTGGTATTATTACCACTCAAACAGAGGTGTTCTATGACAAAACAACGTCGCTCTTTTTCTCAAGAGTTTAAACTTGATTTAGCAAAATTAGTCCTTGATGAAGGATATTCATTCCCAGAAGCTGCTCGCTCACTAGAAGTCGGTGAAACAGCCCTTCGTCGCTGGGTTAAGCAATTACAAGATGAGCGTGGTGGCACAACACCAAACTCTAAAGCGCTTACCCCTGAGCAACAAAAAATTCAGGAGCTTGAAGCTAAAGTTAATCGACTTGAAAGAGAAAAAACAATTTTAAAAAAGGCTACCGCTCTCTTAATGTCAGACGAGATGAACAATATTCGTTGATTGGCCATTTAAGTGAGCATGAGTCTGTAGAAATGGTCTGTAGCGTGTTTGATGTTCCGCGTTCGAGCTTTTATGATTTTAAGCAGCGTGAGACATCAATTAAGCTTGAAGAGGTGCAACTTAGGTCGACGATTAATGAGTTATTTTCGCTCAGTCGTGGAGCTGCCGGTAGCCGCACGTTGGTGGCGATGCTAAAGGACGCAGACTTACCTGTTGGTGTCTTTAAGGTACGCCGTATCATGCGTGACCTGGAATTAGTCTGTAAACAACCAGGGCCTCATTCATATAAATTAGCGACGGTGGAGCGAGCAGACATTCCAAACATACTCAATCGTGAGTTTGACGTTGATGGTCCAAACCACATTTGGTGTGGAGATATAAGCTATATTTGGACGGGTAATAAATGGTCTTATCTGGCTGTTATTATCGACTTATTTGCTCGTCGCGTGGTTGGCTGGGCAATGTCTGATAAGCCTGATACTAACTTAGTTATTAAAGCATTAAATAGAGCATACGAGCAACGGGGCAGGCCATCTGGGCTAATGTTTCATTCAGACCAAGGCTGTCAGTACAGCGCCAAAAGGTTTCAACAAAGGCTGTGGCGTTACCGTATAAAACAAAGCATGAGTCGCCGAGGAAATTGCTGGGATAATGCCCCGATGGAGCGCCTATTTAGAAGTTTAAAAACGGAATGGGTTCCATCATTAGGTTATAGTAATTATCAAGATGCTGAAAAAGATATTAGCTATTATTTGATGAATTACTATAACTGGCACAGACCACATAGCTATAATCAAATGGTTGCCCCAGCTGTAGCAGAAGAAAAACTTAATTCACTGTCCGGAATTAGTTGACCACAACA
>NZ_BADX01000145.1:0-76903 GCF_000241365.1 Pseudoalteromonas sp. BSi20480
ATAGACGCGACATAAAGTCGCTGCTACGTTTGCGAAGCGTAAAGCCCCGCTTTAAAAAAAACATTTTAGCTGCGAGCCACTGGCTACGAGTTTCGAGCCCTAAGCTAATAGCCCACAGCCCGATACCCGTTGCTTATAACCCTATATTACAAGCTTCCGATTGCGGCTACTGCTACGCCTAGTTGGTAAAGTATTTGCGTTGCAGTGCTCCACAGCGTTAGCTTATCCATATGGCCTGCATCCATTGGCACTACTATGGTGTCGCCTGGTTCTAGCATTTGCTCATTACCTGGAGCAAACCAGTTTCCTGAGCTAGGTATGGTTACTGCGCCATTGGCTTTAATAATATAAATACGGTCATCGTCAGCGCGTTCTTTTAAGCCACCACTTAGCTCTAGGTAGTCATCAACACTTATACCTGCTTTATAAAGATGAGTGGTTGAGTAGTTTACTTCACCCACAACACTAATAGAGTCGCGTTTGCTAGGTACATATAAAGTGTCACCATCTTGAAGCACTAAGGTTTGCTGGTTATTTTGAATAAGCGGCAGGTCTATTACCAAACGGCCTAATGCTTCTACACTTGCGAGGTCATTGAGTAACTTGTTCATTTCATCATACGATAGTGCACTTGTGCTGACTGAGTCTTGAAAGCTTTTTGATGCCACATCACGGCGAAGCTCTGTTGCTAAACGCGCTAATTGCTGCTGCTCTTGCTGCTTTACCGATAAGCGAGTAAATATAGCGGCATTTTGCTCTGCAAAATCACTAAAGCCACCGGCGCGCTCTAGTAGGTTACTTAAGGTTTCACCGCGACGAATGGTGTAGGTGCCCGGAAATTTAAACTCACCTTTTAAAGTTACCTTAACGTTTTCTTGCCAGTTAGGAATTGCAAAAATATTTAAGCTGTCTTTGCTTTGCAAAGCAAGGCTGCTTTCGTTACTACCTATTAGTTGTTCAAGGTTTATTTTTACATGTTCTACTTGTGAAGCATCGCCATCAACCATGCGGGTTATTTCAGCTTCTTTAGTATAGGCAGATTCTAACAAGCCCCCAGCAGCTGTTATTAAGTCAGCTACACGGCCATTTACGGTTAAAGGGTAAACCCCCGGGTGACTAACCTTACCGTTAATTTCTACTAGTTGTATTGCTTTATTAGTTGAAGCTTGTTGCTTCAACTGTTTAATTATTGGCGCTAGTAAATTATTACGGCTGTATGGTGAGTAGCTATCAGCGCTTAACTCATTACTGTTTTCATCGCGCGATGCTTGCTTAATAGATTTATCTTTTTTAGTACCTGAGCCTGTAGTTGATAAAGTAAGTTGCTCTTGCTGCTTTTGCTCAAACTCACTAAATATAATAATTTTATCGTTTGCGTTAAGGGTTAAGTCGTTTTTAGCATTTTTTACAATGGCCTGCGCAACATCAAACTGATGCACTTCTATATCACCACTAATATTTATTTCACGAATTACTAAGCCATAACTTAAATCAGCTTGTTGTAGTAGATCACCACGTACCGACTTTAACACGTCGGAAATGCGTTTACCTTCATACCACTGGTAGCTGCCAGGGCGAACTACTGCCCCCACTAAATTTACAACGTTATTATATTGTGCGCTTACCGTGTTAAAACGAATGCGATCGCCGTCTTGCGGAATGTAATTTATATTGCTAGCAGAAAAGTCTACGGTAAGTACTTCTTTGCGGTTGTTTTTAAAACGCTCTACCACGGCATTTTTAGTATAGGCACCAGGTTTTAAGCCGCCAGCCATAGCTAGTAATTCTTTCGCCGTTTCGCCTTTTTTAAGTTCAAAAATAGCTGGGCGTTTCACTAAGCCTTCTACTTTTACTTGTGCACCAACTGAAGGTACAAATACTACGTCACCTGGCTTTAAAATTATATCGTTACTGCTATCGCCATGAATAAGTAGGTCGTACAAATCAAAATTAGCAACTACTTTACCCGCACGCTTTACTTGAATGTTACGCAGTGAAGCAATATCCGACACCCCGCCGCTTACAAATAATGCATGCGATACAGTAGTTAAAGACGATACATTATAACTACCAGGCTTGTATGCTTCGCCAAGTACTAAAATACGCATGCTGCGTAACTGGCCGAGCGATACAAATACTTTAACGCCAATAACTTCTTGTTCTACTTTAACTTTTATTAATTCTTTAACTTCAGCAAAGGTTAAGCCCGCTACTTGCACCGGGCTCAAGTCAGGAATGTTAATTCGACCTTCTCTATCAACAACTACTTCAAAGCTTGCACTTTCTTTACCATAAAAATTAATTAATAACTGATCACCTCGGCCAACTAAATACGTATCGGGTACTGCTGACGTTTCGCTAGGCATGAAAGTGGTGGGTTCGCCGGCAAATAGTTCATAGCCAAATGGCTTAACTGTATTAGGGTTTTGTTTTGATGGTTCTGCTTTTGCTGCTTGCTCTTGTTGTACTAAACGAGGACCGATTGTTGGTTCTTCAACTTGAGGTTGATTACTTGATTGGCTTGACCCAGTTATTACCGATAAATCAACACCGTACTGCTTTGCAAGCGCCTGCTGTTGAGACTTAGGCAACTTTTTAAATTGCTCTATTTGCGATGCACTTGGGGTAAAAGCCAATGCGTTAAAGCTGCTGATAATTATCAGCGCACTAATAAAGTATTTAAAAAAGTTCACGAGTAGGTATTTCCCTAGTTCTACAGTCGATAATGCGCGTATTATACACCATTTTCGCGTAATTAAAAAAGAGGCAACCGCCTCTTTTATTACATAATTGTTATTAAAAACGCTATTGGTTAAAAGCTATACACCAATGTTAATGACGTTTCAGTGTCGGTAGCTTCTTTATCATCAGCCACATCTGAGTTATTGGTGATATTGTAGGCTACTTTCATTTGTAGTGAGCCATTAATTTTAGTAAGTAACGCAGTTTCTGAGCGCGTTTTGGTATTGGTATCACCATATTCTACCGATACTAACTGGGTAAAACGTGCGTTGTCTGAAATTTTCCAGCTAAAATCTACTTTACCTAACGCAATTACTTCGCCTTCGTATTCACCCGCTAGTGAGTTGCCGTTTTCATCAACCTCTTCGCTTACATCTGGGTATTTAAAGTACTTATAACCTGGACCAATTTCAGCGTTTAATTTCATGTTTGACTCGTTTAGTAAACGTAAACCATAACCCGCTGAAATAACCGACTCACTTCTGTATGCACCAAAGTAGTCAGATACGTGTGACCCATAAATAAATAAGTGGGCGTGCTTTTCGTTTAATTTGTAATTACCCTGCGCTGAAATAGAGTACTTTTCGTTAGTACGCTGTTTTTCTTTTGTGCCGTTTTCGTTTTCTACTTCATCTTCTTTGTAGATGCCGTCTAACTTATACTCGTTGTTCCAATTTTCTAAGTTATGTAATACTTTAATACCGCCTTTTAAGGTCGTTGTTTCGGTATTACCGCTGGTAATAATAGCGCCTACTTCACTGGTAACTTCCCAGGTTTTTTGTTCTTCTTCTGCTGCAAATGCATTGGTTGTAGCTGAGGCTGCTACTAAAATTGATAAAAGCTTAAGTTTCATTAAAAAATAACCCTGTAAAAAATGTATTAATACCTATTAAAAAAACAGCGCGCATATTAATAAATCAAATTTGAGCGCTGCCTTAATAAATAAGTATTTTAAAAAATTAGTCTTGCTTGTGTAAATGTACATCCATTTGCGGGAATGGAATGGTAATGTCTGCGTCGTCTAACGCTATTTTAATGTTTTCCATTAACGACCAATATGTTGGCCAGTAATCTTCTGACTTAACCCACGGGCGCACAATAAAGTTAACGCTTGAATCTGCAAGTTCAGAAACCGATACGTTGTATGCAGGATCTTTTAAAATTCGTGGCTCGTTATCTAGTACTGATTTAAGTACTTCTTTTGCTTTACGCAGGTCGGCGTCGTAGCCAACACCAATCACAAGGTCAACGCGGCGCGTTGCTTCGCGTGAGTAGTTAATGATTGCATCTGACATGATTTTTGAATTAGGCATTACAATAACTTTGTTATCGGGTGTGCGCATTTCAGTTGAGAATATTTCGATTTTTTTAATCGTACCGGCTTTACCGCCCGCTTCAACATAGTCACCTGATTTAAATGGGCGAAGTAGAATAATTAATACGCCTGACGCAAAGTTAGATAACGACCCTTGCAGTGCTAAGCCAACGGCTAAACCTGCCGCACCTAAAATAGCAATGAATGACGTGGTTTCGATGCCAATTTGTGACAGCGCCATTAAAATAGTGGCTGCAAATACAATGGCATATACAATACTAGAGACAAACGATGAAACCGCTTTATCTACTTTTTTCTTGTCGAATGCTTTTTCGGTTAACTTTGCACAAAATTTAGCAATTCGTCCACCCAGTAAAAATATAACAAGCGCTATAACTGCCTGAATACCATAGTGTAAAATTAAGCCTGAATTTTCATTCAGCCAATTGAGTATTGAATCCATATTAACTCCTGATCGTGTTATTTAGCAGTTTAGCGATATTGTTTGTTGTATTGTAAATCTTTAAGACGTGCTTGCAACAGCGTTTTACAAGGTTCGAGGAATTTAAAAACCTTACGGTTAATATAGCAAGGTTTTTTATACCCGTAGGCGGGAGTTTACCTCGCGCAGGGGTTTAATAAAATGCGCGGGATAACCAGCGCCTACAAACCATTTTGAACCACAGAGAACACCGAGGCGCTTCACAAAGAAGAAAATCTTGCGCGGGATTAGGGATTCGAGCTGCCCGTTGCCCGTTGCCCGTTGCCCGTTGCCCGTTGCCAATAGCTTAAATATAGAATACTTAAAATAAGTTTAATTTTTTAATTTTTTGCTTCACAAGCATGGGGATATTATGTATTATGCGCGCCACACCAAACAAGGTGTATGTAGTGGCGGTTGTAGCTCAGTTGGTAGAGCCCCGGATTGTGATTCCGGTTGTCGCGGGTTCGAGCCCCGTCAATCGCCCCACTATTTCTAAGTATCCTCAGTAATATTCAAAGTTAATTCATAACTTCATTATTAAAAATCAAATTATAGTTTATCTATTTGATACACCGAGAAAAGCCACGAGCTGCGTGTAACGGGCTACTCTTAACCCTAACACCGTGCTATATGTGCGCGGCGTAAAGCCCGCCTACAAAATATTTTTTACCACAGAGAACACCGAGGCGCTACGCGCTACACAGAGAAAAGCCACGGGCGGATAGCGGGCTATAAGTCCTAGCACCTAGTCACTTTAATCACTTCCTCTGTGTTCTCTTTACCTCTGTGGTAAATAAAATAACTAAAAAATATAACAATAAGCCGCCCTGCGGCTAACGTGAGCAAGCTCTACGTCTACAAAAAATTTTAATTTACCCGCGCCACGTCGCTCGTAACCTTTCGCCTTTAATCTTTAAAAAAGTTACATGTGCGCGGCGTAAAGCCCCGCCTTGTATCTCTCTGTAATAGATGATTAGCTATCATTTATTACATCGGAAGTTAGTGAGCTTGTAGCCCCGCCCAGTACTTGATACTGAGCCGTAGATTAAGCCCTAGCTTCCAATTCTCAACAAACTGAATGGTATCCAAGCACTCTTAGATTAAGTTGATGCTGTATGTACAAGGGGAGTAAGTAGAGATGATGTTTATTGGTTTTGATATCAGTAAAGATAAAGTTGATTTATGTTGGCTGAGAGATCCAATCACTAATAAAAAGAAAACAAAAGTATTTAAAAATAACCACCTAGCTTTCAGGGAAATTAAGCAATGGCTTTTAAGTACAACCAAAACTATAGCTGAGGAAATCGTTATCACGGTAGAGCCAACCGGTGTTTACCATGAGCCGTTAATGTACTTTTTATACCAGCAAGGATTCAATATTATTCTCGCTAACCCTAGCAAAGCAAAAAAATATGCTGAGGCTCTAAATGTTGTTCATAAAACAGATAGGTCAGATGCGATAATGCTTGCAAGCTACGGTTATGCTAAGCAATCAACCGTTAACTTCTGGCAACCTGAAGCAAAGGAAATTAGAGAGCTTAAAGCCTTACTGCGTCGACTTGATGCATTGGAGCCCAATAAACAACGAGAGCAGAATCGATTAGAAGCAAGTGAGTTTAATGCGACATCTGAGCGAGTCACTCAATCATTAAAAGAAACGATTAACTTTCTAGATGATGAGATAAAAAAACTTAAGTCAGATATTGATAGTCACATAAATAGCTTTCCTGACTTAAAGAAGAATAGAACGTTACTAGAAACAATCCCCGGTATTGGGCCTGTTATGTCTCGGGAGCTGACGTATATATTCGCCGCTAAAAATTTCAGCAGAGCTAAGCAAGCTGCTGCCTACTGTGGCTTAATACCGCGGCTGCATGAGTCTGGGAAAATGAAGGGCCGTACAACTATGAGCAAGCTAGGGCCCTCAAAAATAAGAAGTAAACTTTATATGGCAGCAGTAGTCGCTGGGCAGTGGAATTATAAGATACAACAGCAAAAAATAGCCTTGCTGAATAATGGCAAAACGTCGATGCAAATCATTGGCGCCAATATGCGTAAACTCATTCATATATGTTTTGGTGTAATAAAAAATCAAGAAGCGTTTAAGATCCAAGAAAGTTAAATACGATCTTGAAGCCTATAAAGAGAGATGGTATCTACAAAACAATTAAAACGCGGTGGTTCCCCGAAACTCGTTGCCCGTTGCCCGCGCTCCGTTGCCGTTTATTAAAGGCGTTCTTTCCACTGTGCAATAGGCAGTGGCTTTGAAAATAAATAGCCTTGAAACAAGTCGCAGCCACGTTGTTTTAAGTAATTGAATTGCGCCGTTTCTTCAACGCCTTCTGCCACGCTATTTACGCCAAGTGCGTTGGCCATGTCGATGTTCATGTTTACAATTGTTAGAGTAATTTTAGACCGAAGCGATAAGGTTCGCCAAAAAAGGGGCTAAAAAAAATGCCACCAAATGGTGGCATTTACACACGGGGGTATTTCTACTTATAGAAATTTTTTTACTATTTTGTTACGAAAAATATATATTAAAAAGGTAACATTTAGCCCATTATCTAGCAACATTTAACCGAGTTTTATCTTACAACCATTAACTCATCGGAACAGTCTTTATCATTACACCTTAATACATACGTATTTTTCTTCTAAGTACTCATCTAAACCCTGATGCCCGCCTTCACGACCAAGACCTGATTGCTTTACACCACCAAACGGCGCAACTGGATTTGATATAACGCCCTCATTTACACCTACCATGCCAAACTCTAGCCCTTCGCTTATACGATAGATTTGTTTAATGTTTTGGCTATAAAAGTACGCAGCTAATCCATAAGGGACGTCATTAGCAAGCGCAAGTACTTCGCTTTCTTCATCAAATGGGATCACCGTTAATACAGGACCAAACACTTCTTCGTGATAAATATCCATTTGTGTAGTGACATTGGTGACTATTAATGGGTTTTGAAAACTGCCACCTAAATTGCTGTTATCTCCAATTAACGTAGCGCCTTTATCAAGAGCGTCTTTAATCAGTTGTTGCACTTTCTCTTTTGCTTTGGGGTAAATAAGCGGCCCTATGTCGGCATTTTCATCAAAACCGTTCGCAACTTTGAGCGCAGCGACTTTGGGTGTAATTTTTTCAAGCACGTCATTTAATATATTACGCTGAATAAAAATACGATTTGCTGCAACACAAGCTTGTCCTGAGTTTCTAAATTTGGCCGCCATCAATCCATCAATAGCATCGTCAATATCAGCATTATCAAATATTATAAACGGGGCATTTCCCCCCAACTCCATTGAAGTACGCTTTATTGTAGATGCACACTGAGAGAGTAACTGCTTACCTACACCGGTAGAGCCAGTAAAAGTAAACTTACGTACCACCTCTGAGTCTGTCAGCATTTTGCCAACCTTTTTGGCATCTTGTGACACAAGCACATTAAATGCACCTTTAACAAAGCCAGCCTGATCAGCTAAATACGCTAAAGCGATAGCACATAATGGTGTGTGCTCAGAAGGCTTGAGTATAAAACTACAGCCCGCAGCATAAGCCGGCGCGACTTTTCGAGTCACCATAGCAACAGGAAAATTCCATGGCGTAATACCTGCTACCACGCCAATAGGTTGCTTGAAGCTAGTTAAACGATGACCGTTATCGGTGGCGGGGATCACATCGCCATAGCTGCGTTTAGCTTGTTCGGCAAACCACTTAATAAAGCCAGCCCCATAATCTATTTCACCAAGCGATTCTTTAAGCGGTTTTCCCTGCTCTTTGGTCATAAGTGTAGCAAGGGTTTGTTTATGTTTTATCACCAACTCATACCAGCGCATCAAGGTGTCACTTCGCTCGGTCGCATTGGTGGCTTTTAATTTTACAAACGCGCCTTTTGCTGCTGTTATGGCATTTTTTACGCCTTGCTCGTCAATATCACTTACATCAACAATACTTTGTTCGGTGGCCGGATCATCAACGCTAAAGCGTGAGTTGGTTTGATAAAATTCACCGTTAATAAACGAGTCTGAAAAAATAAGATCACTCAAAATATACCTCCGAAATGGGTTTTGGTTTTTGGGCCTCGAGCCTCGAGCCTCGAGCTTCGGGCTTCGGGCTTCGATAAATTAAAAAAGCCTTGTGGTTAACGCTACAAGACTTTTTAATTTTAATTTACCTGCCGCCCGTAACCCTTTACCTTCAACCTTTGTATTTATTCACTTCCTCTGCGCACTCTGTAATCTCTGTGGTAAATAAAATTACTAACAAACGCGGAATAAAACCGCTTTAAAAAGCATATGCACAAAGAGAAGTGAATGAGAAGAAAATGAGAAAGCACTAACCATTAGCCTGAGTGATTAATTGTTTTGTCACTTCCTCTAAAAGCGCAGCGTCTCTTAACCTCTTTGTGCATAATTTTATTACCTTTAACCACATTTGCGCGGCGTAAAGCCCCGCCTACAAAATATTTACACCACAGAGAATACAAAGGCGCTTCGCGCTACACCGAGGGGTTAAGGTAAATAACACTAAACCTTTGCCTTTGCTCACTTTCTCTGTGCCCTCTGTGGTGAATAAATCACTAAAAAATCAAACAATGAGCCGCTGCAAGGCTAACTTGAGAAAGCTCTACGTCTACAAAAGATTTGTCTGCGCGGCATAAATCTTCGCCTAAAACAAAAAAGCCGCTGTATTAAACAGCGGCTTTTAATAGATTAGTCGTTAATTAAAAACTAGTGCTCTTCATTAACGATATTGAGATTGTACTTAGGTATTTCAACCACTAAGTCTTCATCTCTAATTATTGCTTGGCAACCAAGGCGCGACTCAGGCTCTAAGCCCCACGCTTTGTCTAGCATATCGTCTTCTAGGTCGTCACTTTCATCAAGTGAATCAAACCCTTCACGAATAACTAAATGACACGTAGTACACGCACACGACTTTTCACATGCGTGTGGAATGCTTATGCCATTTTTAAGCGCCGCGTCGAGCACAGTTTGCCCCTCAGGTGCTTCAATTGCAGCGCCGTCAGGACACAATTCAGGATGTGGAAGAAAAACAATTTGTGGCATTCTAATCTCTCTTAAATGTTGTCTACTGACTGACCCGTTAGGGCTTTTTTAATTGATGCATCCATTCTGCGCGATGCAAATTCACTACTGGCGTTATCTACTTTTTCGATAGCCGCTTTAATTTCGCTAGGTTGTTGAGCATTTTCGCGCACTTTTACCAGCTCTGCAATTTCAGCTCTTAAATTTGTAAGCTGAGCGTCATCAAGTAACGCGCCATCAGCATCTAATGAAGCATTTAGTGCCTCAATAACACGAAGAGCCTCAACTTGTTGCTCTTTAAGCATACGTGCTTGCATGTCGTCTTTTGCGTTGCTCATCGACTCTTTTAGCATGTTAGCCACTTGGTCGTCAGATAAACCAAACGAAGGCTTAACCTGAATTTCGGCTTGCACACCCGTTGATTTTTCCATCGCTGAAACACTTAATAAACCATCAGCATCTACTTTAAAGGTAACCCGAATATGCGCAGCGCCTGCTGCCATTGGTGGAATACCTTTTAAGCTAAACTTAGCAAGTGAACGACAATCGTCAACCAGCTCACGCTCACCTTGTAATACATGCAAAGACATCGCCGTTTGGCCATCTTTAAACGTCGTAAATTCTTGAGCACGCGCTACCGGAATAGTGGTGTTACGCGGAATAATTTTTTCAACCAAACCGCCCATGGTTTCTAGTCCAAGCGACAGTGGCAGTACATCAAGTAATAACATATCTGAGTCTGGCTTATTGCCAATGAGCACGTCTGCTTGCAGTGCTGCACCCAATGCCACAACGCGGTCAGGGTCGATTGAGGTTAGCGGTTCTTTATCAAAAAAGCTATGTACTTGGCTGCGTACCAGTGGCATACGCGTTGAACCGCCGACCATAATAACTTGTAAAACTTCTTCGTTTTCAATGCCAGCATCTTTAACAGCTCGGCGACACGAACGCAGTGTTTTTTTAACCAGTGGCATCGCCATTTCGTCAAATGTTTCGCGCGTTACTTCTACCGTGTGGTTTTGCCCGTCAAATTCAAGCCCTACATTTACTTTTGCGTATTGACTTAACGCTTCTTTACAGGCTTTGGCTTTGTTAATAAATAAACGTAAAACCGAAGGTGATAACGCTGATACACCGGTTTGCTGCTTAAAGTAGTCAACGAGTAGTGAATCAAAATCGTCACCACCTAAACTTGAGTCGCCGCCGGTTGCCATTACTTCAAACACACCTTGGTGTAAACGAAGAACAGAAATATCAAATGTACCACCGCCTAAGTCGTAAACGGCAATGATCCCTTCTTGGCCCGAATCTAAACCATAGGCAACAGCCGCCGCTGTTGGCTCGTTTAACAAGCGTAATACGTTAATGCCAGCAAGCTCTGCTGCATCTTTAGTACTTTGACGCTGAGCATCATCGAAATACGCAGGAACGGTAATAACAGCGCCTAAAATTTCTTGATTACCAAAACTTTGTTCTGCACGCGCTTTCAACGCGGCTAATATGTGGCTTGACGCTTTAACTGGGCTGACTTTTCCAGCTTCAGTTTGAATGGCAAGCGAGCCATTATCTTCACAAAATTGATACGGTAATTGGCCGTAGCTTTGCTCTATTTCAGCCTGTGTTTTGCCTAAAAAACGCTTTACCGAAATAAGTGTATTTGCTGGGTCTTGTGTTGCAGCTTGAGCCGCATCGCTACCCACAGTAATACCACCGGCTTGATAACGAACAACCGACGGCAACATTGCCGCACCTAACTCATCTGTTAAAGTGCGCGCTTCGCCACTTTGTACGGTAGCAACTAATGAATTAGTGGTGCCAAGGTCAATACCTATGGCTAGTTTATGTTCGTGTGGTGCCGCGCTTTGCCCCGGCTCAGCAATTTGCAATAATGCCATAATGCTCTTTAAACTCGTTTTGCTCGCTTTACAGCAAGTAATTAATCGTCAAATAAACTGTCTTCAATGCGTTCTAGTTCGTCACGTAATTTATAAACAAACTTCAGTTTACGAATATTATCGGCAGCGAGTTGGTACTGTTGCTCGTTGCTGCTTGCTAACTGTTCTGCAAGTTGTGCACTGTATTGCTCGTTAAGTTGTTTTATTTGTTTTTCAAAATTAGCAATGGCCGCATCCGGGTCACTCGCTGATGCAAGCTCTTCAAGTTCTTCGCGCAATTCCATTTGTTGCATTAAAAATAATGGATCTTGCAGTGTTTGTTGCTCAGCGCGAATATCAACACCCAGCTCGCTTAACATATACTCAGCACGTTTAACTGGGTGCTTAAGTGTTTGCAAGGCATCGTTAATTTCTGCAGCACTTTGCACAGACATTAACTTATCACGGCTGCTTGCATTGGCATGGCGGTCGGGATGTACAGCACGCTGTAATTCTAGGTAATTTTTATTAATCGTTGCTAAATCAATATTATAATCAACGGGCACTGCAAATAATTCAAAGTAACGCATAACTTCAACCAGTAATATTCAGAAATAACAAAGCCCTACAGTTGCAGGGCTTCAAAATACAATTACACGTAGCAATTAAACGGTAAAGCTTTCGCCACAACCACACTCATCAGCTTGATTAGGGTTATTAAATTTAAACCCTTCATTTAAGCCTTCTTTAGTGTAGTCGAGCTCTGTGCCATCGATGTAAACTAAGCTTTTTGCGTCAACTATCAAAGTAACGCCTTTAGCCGCAAAGGTTTCATCGTCTTCGTTTAACTCGTCAACAAACTCAAGTACATAAGCAAGACCTGAACAGCCCGTCGTTTTAATGCCAACGCGCAGACCTAACCCTTTGCCGCGGTTTGCTAAAAATGATTGTACGCGGTTTGCTGCCGCATCTGTCAATGTCACTGCCATGAGTTTCTCTTCTTACTTCGCTTGTTTGCTTTTGTAGTCTGCAATTGCTGCTTGAATTGCATCTTCGGCTAAAATTGAACAGTGAATTTTCACTGGTGGTAATTCTAGCTCAGCACTGATATCAGTGTTTTTGATGGTTGCTGCTTCGTCGAGTGTTTTACCCTTAACCCACTCTGTTACAAGTGAAGAAGAAGCAATTGCGCTACCACAACCATAGGTTTTGAATTTTGCATCTTCAATAACGCCTTCAGACGATACTTTAATTTGCAATTTCATTACGTCACCACATGCTGGTGCGCCTACCATACCCGTTGCCACTGACGGATCGTTTTTGTCTAGAGCACCTACGTTACGTGGGTTTTCTACGTGGTCGATTACTTTATCACTGTACGCCATAATTCTATCCTCATTACCTGCTAGGGTATGTGCTTACATCACTAAGTATTAGTGGTGAGCCCATTCAACTGAATCTAAATCAATACCTTCTTGATGCATCTCCCAAAGTGGAGACATTTCACGTAGGCGACCGATAGAGTTTTTCATTAATTCAACGGTGTAATCAATCTCTTCTTCGGTAGTAAAACGACCAATACTGAAACGAATTGAGCTGTGTGCTAATTCGTCGTTACGGCCAAGTGCACGTAAAACATAAGAAGGCTCTAAGCTTGCTGATGTACAGGCTGAACCTGACGATACCGCAATGTCTTTTACTGCCATAAGTAACGATTCACCTTCAACAAAGTTAAAGCTGATGTTTACAATACCCGGTACTGATTGGTCTTGTGTGCCGTTAAAATATACTTCGTCCATATCAGCCATAATGCCGTCGATTAGGCGTTTACGTAATGCGCTGATGTGTGCAAAATCTTTTTCAAAATCTTCTTTTGCGATTCTAAATGCAGTACCCATACCCACTAACTGATGAGTTGCAAGTGTACCTGAACGCATACCACGCTCATGACCGCCACCGTGCATTTGCGCTTCTAAACGAGCACGTGGTTTACGACGAACGTAAAGCGCACCTACACCTTTAGGGCCGTATGCTTTGTGCGCAGAGAACGACATAAAATCAACTTTAAGTTGTTGTACGTCAATAAGTACTTTACCTGCACTTTGCGCAGCATCTACGTGGAACATGATTTTACGTTCACGACACATTTCGCCAATCGTTGCAATGTCTTGAATTACACCTAGCTCGTTATTCACGTGCATGATGCTGACAAGTACTGTGTCGTCACGCATTGTGTCTGCTAGCTTTTGCAGATCAAGCAAGCCATTTTCTTCAACGTCCATATAGGTTACTTCAAAACCTTGACGTTCTAATTCACGACATGTGTCGATGACTGCTTTGTGCTCAGTTTTAGCGGTAATAACGTGCTTACCTTTCTTTTTGTAAAACTGTGCTGCACCTTTAATAGCTAGGTTGTTTGATTCAGTTGCACCCGAAGTGAACACAATTTCACGTGGGTCTGCATTTACTAAATCAGCAATATCTGTACGTGCTTGGTCAACGGCTTCTTCAGCTTGCCAACCAAAACGGTGTGAACGTGATGCAGGGTTACCAAATTTACCGTCCATTGTAAGGCATTGCATCATTTCTTTAGCAACACGCTCATCAACAGGCGTGGTTGCTGCGTAATCTAAATAAATCGGTAACTTCATTTCTCTCTCCGCTGCAGGTCAACCTTAAAGTTGACAGCTTACTTGAATGTTTTCCAACTGCTTAATTGCGTTATTGATACTGTTATCTTGGCGCGATGCAATTTCTTTCACATCTGATTTTTCCACCAATTCAGCAAGGGTAATACTGTTCAAAAATTCTTCTATACGTGCGCTCAAGTCTGACCATAAATTATGGGTTAAACAGCGCATACCGCTTTGGCAGCCAGTGTTGGCGCCTTGGCAACGTGTTGCATCAACCGATTCATCAACTGCGGTAATAATGTCACCAACAGAAATAACACCGGCTTCTCGCCCTAGTAAATAGCCGCCACCAGGTCCTCGAACCGAACTTACCAAGCCATTTTTACGCAGCCGAGCAAATAATTGTTCAAGGTATGACAAAGAAATTTCTTGTCTTTGTGAAATATCAGCAAGGGCGACAGGACCAACACCTGTGTGCAGCGCAACATCAAGCATCGCTGTAACGGCATATCGGCCTTTTGATGTTAATTTCATAACGCCCCCTGCACAAAGAGTGCAAATTTTAATTACCAGAGTAAATTAGTCAAGTATTATCACTTGATAAAAATTTGATTTAAAAACATATCGCTCAAAGTGAATGTAGTTAACAAATTTTTAATACCTGACCTGTTTGGTCAAGTATTGTCTCCATTGTAATTACCTGAGTAATTTAGTCAAGTATTAGCCAGTTATTTAAACACCCGTTTATATAACTAATTGCTATACCTTACTTAGGAATCGATTTATTTATAGAGGTAAGAATACCGCGCAAAATGTTCATTTCAGCCTCTTCTGGGCGTGCACGGTTAAATAAACGACGAAGCTTTGTCATCACAATGCCTGGGTGCTGTTTGATAATAAAACCTGTGTTATAAAGTGTTTCTTCTAGGTGTTCGTAAAATAACTCTGTTTGTTTAGAGTTAGGGTAAACGGTGTCGTCTTGTGCTTCTTGCTTAGGTTGCTTATTTAAAAATGCCATACGTGTTTCGTAAGACAATGTTTGCACAGCCATAGCAAGATTTAGCGAGCTATATTCTGGGTTAGCTGGAATGCATACATGGTAATTACACAGCTGTAGCTCTTCGTTAGTTAAACCACTGTTTTCACGGCCAAATACTAATGCCACAGGACCATTTTCAGCTTCTGCCACCAGCTTTTCACCACACTCGCGAGGCTCAACCATAGGCCATGAAAGCGTGCGCGAACGTGCGCTTGTACCAATGGTTAATGCACAATCAGCAATGGCATCTTCAAGCTTATCAACAATCACTGCATTGCCTAATACATCGCTGGCACCTGCAGATAAAGCACTTGCATGGCTATCAATTTCACAAGCAGGGTCAACTAAATAGAGTTTTGATAAACCCATTGTTTTCATGGCGCGAGCCGCCGAACCTATATTACCTGAGTGTGATGTGTTAACTAAAACAACGCGAATATCGTCTAAGATCATTGCTGTGCTTCTTACTAATGCCAAAAAATTGCGCGAATTCTAACATAAAAGCACACTAAGATCCTAGATCCTTAAACCCGATCAACACACGTAATAAGGGCCTTTAAACCATGGCCGCTTTTACATACACATCAAAACGGTTCTTTTTAGTTTTAATTTGCATGCTGGGGGTTTTGTCATTTAAAAACGGGGCGTAATCAGGGCGCTTAACCACCACTCGCTTGCTGGCAAGTGGGTAGGCAAATTCAAGTAAATCATCGGCGTCGGTATCTGCACCTACTAACTCTTGAAATACTCGCATTTCTTTTTTTACTAAGGCTGACTTTTCACGGTGTGGGAACATAGGGTCTAGATAAACCACATCGGGCATGCTTTCACATTGGGCAAGTAACGTGTGGCTGGAGCCAAACACTAAGCTCATATTGTCTTTCATCCAAGGACCAATTTCACTGTCGCTGTAAGCTCTATTTAAACCATCGGCCAGCAATGCAGCAACCACTGGGTGACGCTCATGTAAAATAACCTTGCAACCGAGTGACGCCAATACAAAGCCATCGCGGCCCAAACCTGCGGTGGCATCCAGTACTACAGGCGTTGCCCCTTTATTAAGACCAACTGCTTTGGCAATAGCTTGCCCTTTACCGCCACCAAATTTTCGCCTGTGGGCGGCTGCCCCGGTAACAAAATCAACGTTAATGGCACCTAATTTAGGTTCATCAGTTTTAAATAAACTCAGACCTGTATCGTCATAGTGCAGGCTAAAACCTTGGCTATTTTGTTGCCAATTTACTAAACCAAAACGCGTTTCTAATTCATTTAAATACGGGCGACACTCTTTAAAGGCACACTGAATAACCACAATACACTCCGACGATAAAATACCGTCAGAGTATATCAACCAGCGAGCTTAAGCGCACTAAAATAGCTCTATGTCAGGGTCTTGATTATTTGCCTGCTCAATGTCTTCAACTTTATGGCGTAAACTCTGTAAAAACTCACTGCGGCCTTGTGTTACTTGCTCAAACTGATATTTTATAAACGCTAAATCGCTATTGGCAGACACCAGTAACTGCATAGTATGTTCGAGCTGCGATATACATGAATCAAAATCGGCGGGGTTTAAATTATTCTTTTGAAGCTCAATGGCTGTATTTAATGCCTCTAGTTGTGTACAAAACTGCTCTGCTACAGTACTTTGCGTGATATTTTGAGCATTAAACTGGCTTATTATATCTTCCAGTGCCGTGCTAATTTGTTCAGCTTGCTGGTAATTTTTTTCGTTTCTTTCCATAGTAACGACCTTCTCATTGGTAACCTCTAAAATATGAGGAAACAAATCTTTATAACGCCCATATTTTTCGCTCTCATCGAAGGGCATATTTTTAACCAGCAACGATAGTTTTGGGTAATTAATAATAGTGCTCTCGCCTATATCAACAAACCGCTGTGCATCTTTATGTTGCGCCAATAACTCCTGCACTAGTGGGCATACACCACCTTGTAAGCTGTAAAATTCACTTTTATGTTGATACCAAAATACAACCACTACATCCAAATTAAGAGGAGTAAAAAACCCTAAGAAGAACTCACTCAACGTTTGTAAGCTGTTGGCATGATAACTTTGTCCAACGTAGCGCATAATTCGCCCCATATCTCCCGACTCGGTCATCGCCATTGCAGCCGTTTTATTGGCTTTGTTTATGTCGCTTTCGAGTTTGACGCATTGCTGACGATACGCATAAAGTATTTTAATACGCGCCATTAGCTCCTGTGCATTAAACGGTTTCATTATGTAGTCAGACGCACCAACGCTGTAGCCTTTAACTCGGTCGATAAGCGCTTCTTTTGATGACAAAAACATAACCGGAATATCTTTTGTATCGGCATTTTGTTTTATTTCTTGGCAGACTTGATAACCCGACTTACCCGGCATTTCTATGTCGAGAAGGATAATATCGGGTTTATGTTCGTTTATTAACCTTAGCCCCTCCTCGCCCTCTTTAGCATGAAGAAGTTTACAAAACCCAGCTAGAGACTCTTCAATAATAAGGTGGGTTAATTTATCGTCATCAATGGTAAGTACTAACTTTTCCATACACAAATCCGTTTAGTTGAGTATGCTTAGAGCATAGTACGGCGTGCTGAAATTACTAACGTTTATAACCTATTATCTAAAAACAATAAAAAAGCGCCTAAAAGGCGCTTTTGTTAAATTTAATAAACGACATATTTTTAAGCTGCTATACCACTGTGACGAAGTAGCGCATCAACACGTGGCTCGCGGCCTCGGAAGTTTTTAAATAATTCCATAGGCTCTTCACTGCCGCCTTTTTCTAGAATATGCTGCATGAAGGCTTGCCCTGTTTGTGGGTTAAAAATTCCTTCCTCCTCAAACTTAGCGTAAGCATCGGCCGATAATACTTCAGCCCATTTATACGAGTAATAACCGGCACTGTAGCCACCTGCAAAAATATGGCTAAACCCGTGCTGAAAACGATTAAACTCTGGGGCGTGAACAACGGATGTACGACTGCGCACATCGTTTAATACAGCTTGGATTTGACACGGCTCGCCCGCGACATAATCGTTATGAATTTTAAAATCAAATAACGAAAACTCAATTTGACGCAGCATTTGCATGCCTGAGTTATAGTTTTTAGCGGCCAATAACTTATCAAGCAATTCTTTTGGTAATGGCTCGCCGGTTTCAAAATGGCCCGAAATAAAGCTCAGCGCTTCTTCCTCGTAACACCAGTTCTCTAAAAATTGACTTGGTAGCTCTACGGCATCCCATGCTACGCCATTAATACCTGCTACGGGAGCAGCATCAACTTGAGTCAGCATGTGGTGAATACCGTGGCCAAACTCATGGAATAAAGTCGTTACTTCATTATGGGTGAACAAAGCTGGTTTATCGCCTACCGCTTTATTAAAGTTACATACTAAGTAAGCTACAGGGGTTTGTAACTCGCCATTAGCGCGTACCTTACGACCCATACAATCGTCCATCCACGCGCCACCGCGTTTGCGATCGCGTGCGTAAAGATCTAAGTAAAAACGTCCTCGTAGCGTGTTATTGCTATCAACAATTTCAAAAAAGCGCACATCTTTATGGTACGTATCAAAATCGGTTACTTCGTTTACGCTAATGCCAAATAAGCGGTTAACTGTTTCAAATAAGCCACTCAATACTTTATTAGCAGGAAAATAAGGACGTAGTACTTCATCAGAAATTGCGTATTTTTCTTGTTTTAGTTTTTCGCCATAGTAGCCAAAGTCCCACGCTTCTAACTCTGTAATTCCGTGTTTTTGTGCTGCATACGCTCTGAGTTCTGCCACTTCTTGCTCTGCTTGCGGCTTAGATTTAGCGGCTAAATCTTCTAAGAACGAAAACACTTGCTCTGGTGTTTCAGCCATTTTTGTTGCTAATGATTTTTCAGCGTAGCTTTTAAACTCTAATAACTGCGCAAGCTCATGGCGAAGTGCAAGTGCTTCTTTCATAATGTCTGAGTTATCAAACTCACCCGCATTTGGGCCTTGATCAGATGCGCGTGTGCTAAATGCGGTGTAGGTTTCTTTACGAAGTTCACGATTATCAGCGTAAGTCATTATTGGCAAGTAAGATGGAAAATCAAGCGTAAATACCCAACCGTCCAGCTCTTTACTTTTGGCTGTGTCAGCAGCAAGCGCTCGTGCAGACTCGGGGAGTCCGGATAAATCGGCTTCATCAGTAATGTGCTTGTGCCACGCTAAAGTCGCATCCATTACATTGTTACCAAACTTAGATGAAAGCTCAGATAAACGCGCACTAATTTCGCCGTAACGCTTTTGATCTTCGCTCGCTAATGCAATACCCGACAATTTAAAGTCACGCAAGGCGTTAGTAATTGATTTTTGTTGTGCTGTAGTGAGTGTTTTAAATTCGTCACTGTTGTGCAAAGCATTATACGCTTCGTATAAACCTTGATGCTGACCGACAAACGTAGAGTACTCAGAAATAAGCGGTAAACACTGCTCGTATGCTTCACGCAGTTCGTCGTTATTCATAACAGAATTTAAATGGGAAACAGGCGAAAATAGTCGCGATAGTTTATCGTCGGCCTCTTCAAGTGGTAACACTAAATCATCCCACGTGTATGACTTTTTCGCGAGTACGTCATCGATGGCTTTTCGACAATTTGCTATTCCGTCTTTAAGTGCCGGTACTACAAATTCAGGCTTAATTTTAGAAAATGGTGGTAAGCCTTCAAGGCCAATTAGTGGGTTGCTCATAAATACTCTCTTTGCGTTAATGCATTTCATTTTTAGATTGGGTCTAAAAGTTAAAAAACAACATACTTTTTATTAATCTAGCTATTCAAAAGCCATTAATAACTACTTTTAGGCTCGGTAATAATGAAATGCCTACAGGGAATGCAATCTAAAGCGAGCCCGGTTACGTACTGCAGATATTCTGTTTGGTACTGACTTAGCATATCGCTTTATATCGATAAGGCTGTAAATTTGAATGTTTTTTTACTCAACATAGGTCATCTAAACACTCTTTATTTTTAAAACTTAATGTTATGCTTATGCGCATAAATCTCAACGCCTAAGGACTTAAAATGACACAACACTTTGATTACATTGCAATTGGCGGTGGCAGCGGTGGTATTGCTTCTGCAAACAGAGCTGCAATGCGCGGTGCTAAAGTGGCACTTATTGAAGCAAAACACATGGGTGGTACCTGTGTAAACGTAGGCTGTGTGCCTAAAAAGGTTATGTGGCACGGCGCACAAGTAGCCGAAGCAATTAACTTATATGCACCCGATTACGGTTTTAACGTTGAGGTAAAAGACTTTAATTGGAGCAAGCTAGTAGAAAGCCGTGAAGCCTATATTGGCCGAATTCATAAAGGGTACGACAACGGTTTAGCAAGTAATGGCGTTACCGTTATTAAAGGCTTTGCTACCTTTATCGACAGCAAAACAGTAGAAGTAAATGGTGAACACTACACCGCCGATCATATTTTAGTGGCTGTAGGCGGACGTCCTACTATTCCAAACATTCCGGGCGCTGAGCATGGTATTGATTCTAATGGCTTTTTTGAACTTAATGAACAGCCTAAACGCGTAGCTGTAATTGGTGCTGGTTACATTGCCGTAGAAATTGCAGGTGTATTACATAGCTTGGGCACAGAAACACATTTATTCGTTCGTAAAAGTAAGCCTCTGCGTACATTTGACCCCTACATAATCGACACGCTCGTCGATATTATGGCTAAAGAAGGTCCGACTCTTCATACTGAATGCTCCCCTAAAGAAGTAATCAAAGAAAGTGACGGCAGTTTAACTATTCATTTTGAAAACGGTTACAGCCAAAATGTTGACCAAGTTATTTGGGCCATTGGCCGCACACCTACAACAGACAAGATAAACCTTGCGGAAGCCGGTGTAGAAGTAAATGAAAGCGGTTATGTGAAAGTAGATGAGTACCAAAATACGACTGCTGAAAACGTTTATGCTGTAGGTGATATTATCGAAGGCGGTATTGAGCTTACTCCTGTTGCAGTTAAAGCAGGCCGTACGTTATCAGAACGCTTATTTAATAAAGCGCTCCCTGATGATTTAAAAATGGATTACAGCCTAGTACCAACAGTCGTATTTAGTCATCCGCCTATCGGCACCATTGGTTTAACCGAGCAAGAAGCGATTTCTCAGTACGGCGCAGAAAACGTAAAAGTGTATAAATCAAGCTTTGCAGCTATGTACACAGCGGTAACTCAGCACCGCCAAGCATGCAACATGATGCTAGTTTGCGCAGGAGAAGACGAAAAAGTAGTTGGCTTACATGGCCTTGGTTTTGCCGTTGATGAAATGATTCAGGGTTTTGCCGTAGCAATGAAAATGGGCGCAACTAAAGCTGACTTTGACGCTGTTGTTGCACTGCACCCAACAGGATCTGAAGAGTTTGTTACTATGCGCTAAGATATTTAACCTAAATTTTGGATAATAAATCACTTAATCAGAGTTCAGGTTATTTACTAATTTAATAACGTTAAGCCCCTTACACATATGTGCTAAGGGGCTTTTTTATTAAGGTTAAATTTGCTTATTAGCTAAATAACTCAATATACTAGCGTGTGTTTATCAACATACCAACAACTGGATATTATGATTACTGATATATTGCTACACCCGTTTCTTGTTTCAATTGTTATGCTTAGTTTTGCACTTGGATTAAAAGTACTTGTTGATAAATTAGCGAGAAACCGCGCAGAAAAAAAGACAAAGATATTCGCTACATTGCACATAACATTAAGCATTTTATTAATTTTGTGTTGGTGCTGTCGCTGTTGTTTGTGTGGTCGACTGAAATTCAAAATTTTGCGTTATCTATTGCGGCCTTTGCGGTTGCCATTGTTTTAGCTACGCGCGAGTTTATTCAATGTGTTATTGGCTTTTTTTACTTAGTCACCACACGCCCATTTAGAGTCGGCGACTGGGTGCAAGTCGGTGAATATTACGGTGAAGTAGCAGAAACAGACTGGATAAAAACAACCATGCATGAAATAGACATGCACACTTATCAGTTTTCTAGAAAAACGATTTACATACCTAATAATAAACTCATCACCAGCCCGATTAAAAATCTAAATTATGTAAAACGCTTTGCAACACATAGCTTTTCTATTGTTCGAAAAGAGAGCTTTAACCCTTACCCAATTTACGACACGCTCTCGGTAAAAGCTAAAATGTATTGTGAGGAGTTTGAAGAGCTCGCAACTCGTTACAACTCGATTATTGAGCGAAAACTAGATGCAAAAATATCGGGCCCAGCACCAGAAATACACTTTGGAACAACCGAATTGGGTGAGTTCAGAGCACGCTTTACGCTATTTTGCCCAACCGAGCAGGCACTGGACATAGAGCATAAACTCACTGAGTGTTTTATGGCGCTATGGTATGAAGAAGAAATGAAGCATAAAATTGCATTAAACGAAGTAAATAACCAAGTAACTAACTAACTGATAAAGCGACTAGGCGCGAACGGTTTCGCGCCTAAACTTTATCGGTTAGGCCTTTAAGCTGTTCCACCTACCGTTAGCTGATCAATTTTAAGGCTCGGTTGCCCTACGCCAACCGGAACACTTTGCCCATCTTTACCACACACGCCAACGCCTTTATCAAGTGCTAAGTCGTTACCTACCATTGAAATATGCTGCATGACTTCAGGGCCATTACCAATGAGGGTTGCGCCTTTGATTGGCTGTGTAATTTTACCGTTTTCGATTAAGTAGGCCTCTGATGCACTAAATACAAATTTACCCGAGGTAATATCAACCTGCCCGCCACCAAAGTTAGGCGCAAACACGCCTTTTTTAACGCTACTGATAATATCGGCTTGGCTATGCTCGCCACCTAACATATAGGTATTTGTCATACGTGGCATAGGTAAATGCGCATACGACTCACGACGTGCATTTCCGGTTGGGTTTACCCCCATTAAACGTGCGTTTAGCTTATCCTGCATATACCCTTTTAAAATACCATTTTCGATAAGCACATTATAAGCAGCAGGCGTGCCTTCATCATCTACGTTTAGAGAGCCGCGACGATCGGCCATGGTGCCATCGTCAACTACGGTACATAGCTCAGAAGCCACTTTTTGGCCTACTTTACCACTAAACGCTGATGCGCCTTTACGGTTAAAGTCGCCTTCAAGGCCATGGCCTACGGCTTCATGTAAAAGTACACCTGGCCAACCATTTCCTAATACTACTTCCATAGTGCCAGCTGGCGCATCAATAGCTTCTAGGTTGACTTTAGCTTGGCGTACAGCTTCTTGTGCAAACTCCATCCAACGTGGTTTACCGTTTACCAGCTCTTTAAAATAGCCGTAATCTAAACGAGCTCCACCGCCTGCGCCACCGCGCTCACGACGGCCATTTTTTTCAAGCAATACTGAACAGTTTAAACGAATAAGCGGGCGAATATCGGTAGCAAATGTACCGTCACTGGCCGCAATTAATACTTCTTCGTATACTGCTGACATAGAGCTAATTACTTGCTCAGCGTCGGGAGCGAGTTCTCGAATGTAGTTTTCAAGCTCGCGTAATAAACTCACTTTATCGCTATCGCTCATACTTGAAATGGGTTGATGTGGCGCAAATTGCACTTTTGCTGATACATCACTAAATACTTTAATGGTTTTATCTTCACCTGCATCGGCAATACTGCGAGCAGCTGTAGCGGCTTTGTTTAGCGCTTCTAAGTTGATAGCATCCGAATATGAAAAACCTGTTTTTTCGCCGCTGACTGCACGTACGCCAACGCCGCGCTCAACATTGTATGAGCCTTCTTTTACCAAGCCATCTTCCAGTACCCACGACTCGTGATGACTCGATTGAAAGTATAAATCGGCGTAATCTACTTTGTGCTGATGTATGTAAGCGAGCGTTTTTTCGAGCTCTTCTCTATTTAGTTGGCTGTCGTGTAATAAATGCTGTTCAACCGAATTCATAATAAATGCTCTCTAAATCGTTGATGAGACTGCACAGGCATATCTCGTCTAATTTTTTGTAACGGCTCTAAATCAGCGTTAGCGCTAATAAAACCTGTACCACAGGGTAAATTACTTAAAGTACTACCCCAGGGTGAAATAATAATACTGTGGCCATACGTTTGGCGGCCATTTTCATGTGTGCCGTATTGGGCTGCAGCAACCACATAACATTGGGTTTCTATCGCTCGCGCCGCTAATAATGGTTGCCAGTGTGCTTGACCAGTCACCATTGTAAATGCACTTGGCACTAAAATAACTTCAGCACCTTTACGTGCAAGCGCAGTAAATAAGGCACTAAAACGCAGATCATAACACACTGTTAGACCTAGTTTACCAAAGGGAGATTCAACCACAACCACATCACTTCCTGCTTGGGTAAAATCAGATTCGCGGTAACTCCCTGTTTTATCATCAACGTTTACATCAAATAGATGTATTTTATTATACGTTGCGACGCACTCACCTTGATTATTATATAAATGTGAGGCGGCATAATATTTAGTATTATTGTATGGCTCTGGTATTGTGCCTGCGTTTAACCAAATATTATGGTGTTTACATAATTGGCTTATTTGACGTTTGTATTGCTCGATGTGTTTAGCTGTTGAGAGCGTATCGTGACCGCTTTTACTAAACACTAAAAAGGCCTCAGGGAGACATACAAGTAATGGCCGTGATGCGGGAAGTGTGTTTAATGCTTTTTTAAGTTCTGCAATATTGTCGTCAGCATTTAGGCCAGAACACATTTGTAAAGCAACTATATTGTGGTTATTAGGGGTCGCTAAATTAGTCATTAGTTGCGGTTACTTCAGCATCTTTAAGTTTTAAATCGACTGAAGCTTGAGGCTGGTTTTGCGCTGCTTGTGGTAATGTAACTTCGCGGCTTTTACGATCGAGCTCCTGAACAACAGGCTCACTCATGGTGCCAGTCACTTTAAAGTTAATTTCAGAAATTACACGCGCAGAGTGTATTACTTTATCTAGTGCCAGTGCTGCTAGCCCTGTCACTGGGTTTACCATCCACGCCACAATAACGGGAATACTTGAGGTGACCTGCGGTGCAACAGCGAGATCGTAGTTGATATCAAGCGTATTTAAATTTGCGTAGCCTTTAATGGTTAAATCAGCCGGAACGCCATCCATCTTAGTGTCTTTTGTATAAGCAATACCGTTCTCTAATTGCATAGAACCTTGCATGCTGTTGTAGAAAAACCCTTTTGAAAATACATCTCTAAAATCAAGTTTTAGTTTTCGCACCAACGAATCTAAGCTCAACAACGAAAAAACCCGTGCACCACCATCACTAATTTCTGTTAGGTGCCCTTCTGCTAAATCCCAATCAATTTCACCACTGAGGCTCGGGACATCAAATGAGTAAGGTGCGGCTTGCCAAGCAAGATTGTAATTTATAGTGGCCTTAGAGCCCTTAATAGCCGTGGTAATATCAAACTCATCAAACAACGCGCCTATATCATCACTTTTAACTTCACCGCTTAACTGTGTAAGTCCATTTTGCCATTGCCCTTTCGTGCGCAAAATATGATCGCCTTTATCAACAACCAACTCAGAAATAACCAAACGTTTACCGTCGCCAAGTAACGACGCGCTTACTTTGTCTAACTGATAGTTGGTAATTTTACAATCTGCACATTCAAACTCTATAGCCGGTAAGTTCGTCAGCCACGTTAAATCGGTGTCAGGGTCTGCTTTTGCAGCCTCAGTGATAGGCGCTTCAATTTGCTCTGCAAAATTCACGCGTAAATAATCAGCGTTAAATCGAATAGGCTGGCTGCGCTGCGAAGTAGGAATAAATACACCTGCACGTAATTCTTTGGCGTTTAATTTTAAATACACATTGCTTTGCTCAGGGGCTAGGCGCATTTCAAAATCATTAAACACCATACTACTAATATCGAGCATGCCAATATTTGCGACAATCTCGTTAAGCGGTGGCATGATACCTTGTGATTCTGGGTCATCCTCATTTTGGGCCGCACTAATTATTTGATCAATAAGATCAACCCAAGGTACAAGTTCGGTTTGCTCTAGGTTTATTGAAACGCTTAAGTCTTGTGAATTTAGCCCTAAATCTTGCTTACCTATAACAAAATGCGCATTACTAAATTGCGATTTTCCATTTTCTAATATTGCATTAAAATAAAACTGCTTATTTATCTGTGCAGTTATAAGGTTTGAAATATCATCGCCTTGAACAACCGCATCAAGAACCCACGGTTGTATCTCGGCTTTTTTGTATGGTGTTGGCAATTTACTTGTTAACCCAACAAGGTCAGATTTAACCTGTGCACGATAATTAAACCCTTGCTCGGTAAAATTAAGCACAAGTCCAATATCAACTGCACTTTGTCCTTCTAGTGACCCTTTTAAAATACCTTGCCCGCTATCAATTAAGGTATTGGCATCAAGTTGTGCATTAATATCTATGTTTGCTTTGTAGTCACTCGCTTCACTTTGGCTGTTGTAATTAATTGCCAGCGGCATCCCAAGCCATGTAGCGGTAGCATTTTTAAGTTCGATATTATCGTTTTTAAAGTTAAGCACGCCAGTTAAGTTATTTAACGCAATACCGGGTGTGGCAATAAATACGGGTAAATCATCTAGCTTGACAGTGCCGCTAACACTGGCACCACCTTCAAACTTTGAACCTACCAGTAACTCAATGCTGGCATCGGCTTCACCTTGGCCTTGTATTACCTCAAAAATATCAGCTAGCGGGCTCGCAATGGGCGTAGCTTTAAAAAAGGTGTACAGGTTTTCCATCGGTGCTTTTTTATCTATTTGCACCACCAGCTCATCGGCATTCATTAAATCATTAATGCTAACTTTAACGCTGTTACCCACATCTAAATTAACCAAAGAGCCTTGTTGGCTGTAAATATCCATGCGTTCATTAGCAAAATGTAGTTTTACCTTTGCATCTGTTACTGCTGGCCACTTCGGGTCAAACTGGTACGTGGCATTATCAATTTGAGCAAGTACATCAAATTGCCCTGAGCCATCTTTAAATGGAAATCCTGATAACGGCCCTGCAAATAGAACCTGAGCTTTTGATATTTCACCGCCTTTAATAGCCCCGTTTAGGTAGCTAACTAATTCTGGGTTCATCGCTTTTAACGGAAAATAATGACCGGCAATACTGGCATCCTCTGCAAATGCCTCTGCGTATAAATCAAGACGCGGTGTATCACCAAAGCTCAGCTGCATTTCTGCGGCTAGCGTTATCTCATTGTTATCAAACCAAATATTATCACTGCTAATACGCCAGTTATTATTTTGCTTTGCGAGGTCTAATTCTATATTGAGCTGGTTATAATTAATGTTGTCACTAAAACTATCGCCAGTTAATAAAGTGCCGTTTTCGCCAAATAAGCTGATACGGCCTTTATCTTGATTTAATAAACCGCTTACGCGTAAACCTTGCGCAGCAGGCACTGAATTAAGCTCTTGCCAGCCTATGTTATTGGCGTTAAACCATACTTGCCACTGCTGGTTACTCTCGTAATTAACATACGCCTGCTGTATTTGGCCACTTGGTTTGCGTTTTAAAAACGCGTCGAGAGAGTCGAAATTTGTCAGCGCTGCCAAGTTAGCCAGTAGCGCTATATCTATTTGATTTAACCAAATTTGATTATTTTCACCAAGTTGAGCCTCAAACTCTAAGCTTGGCCATGTCGTATTATTGTTATTAAACGCTAAACCAGTGCTTTTTAAAAACCAATTACCTTGCTCGGGATAAAGATGAAAGCCACCTTCACTTAAACTAACTTGCTGGCTTTGAGATTCATTAAACCAAGTAACAGAACTAGGCAGCCACTGCATTTTTATATCGTCAATTAGGCCTTTTTCAATTTTTAGCCACGCTTGTAAATTGATATCGCTAGTTAATTGTTGTTTTTCAGTATTTATATATTGCGCCAACCAATTAGACACATCCACCTTATTGGCTTGGACATACATATTGCCAGCAACTTCTTCTAAGCTTTCACCTTTGAGAGCAATGCGTGCATCAAAGGTGCCAACTGTGATACCAGGTAAAGCTAATGTTCCACTACCTAAATGTTGAGACTCTTCATTTTGCCAAATGATATTTTCAAGCAGGAGTTTTCGCTCTTTGTTATCGTCTAACACAAAATTAATACTGGAGTTTTCTATTGCAAAATGACCGGTATTACCTAAAAACAGCCCTTCTATAAGCTCTTTTTGCTCAAACGAAACATCATCTTGGTTACCGCTCTCAAACAGGTCTGCCACGTTCACCGTGGTATGAAAGCCATTTATAACAAAGTAGTTAGACTTTAATTGCAGGGTTTTAATGCTTTCCCATAAATTAAGCTCTAAGCTAGTTTTTGCAATAGTGAGAGAAATTGGCGCAGTTTCGTTGTCTTTAAACGATAGATCTTCAAGCACAAGGGCTGGGCCATTTCCCTGCCAGCTTGCTGAAATAGCGCCAATAGATAAACTAATAGCAAACTTTTCGTCTAGGTAGGTTTCTATATCACCTTTGTAATCATTTGCGTAAGGGAGTGTGTACTTTAATATTGAAACAATAACGGCCAGTAATACCAAAATTATGGCGCAGGTTTGCCATAACTTTCTAAAACAAAAAAAACAGACCGCTTTTGCTTTCATTACATCATTACCACATCAAACTGCTCTTGGCTGTATAAGCTTTCTGTTTGTATGTGTACTTGCTTACCTATAAATAGCTCAAGCTCCGCCAAGTTGTGATATTCATCATTAAGTAAGGCTTCACTTACTGCTGGTGCTGCATAAACCATGAATTTATCGGCTGCGTAGGCGCGGTTTACGCGAACAATTTCACGTAATATTTCGTAGCATACCGTTTCGACTGTTTTTTGTGAGCCACGCCCTGAACATGCCGGGCATACATCACATAAAATATGCTCTAAGCTTTCGCGGGTGCGTTTTCGGGTCATTTCAACTAGCCCAAGTGCCGATAAACCATTGATATTTGTTTTAGTGCGATCTTTAGCTAACGCAGATTCTAACGAATGTAATACACGGCTTTTATGCTCTTCGCTGACCATATCGATAAAGTCGATAATAATTATTCCACCTAAGTTACGAAGCCTTAACTGGCGTGCAATGGCAGACGTTGCCTCGACATTAGTGTTAAAAATAGTCTCTTCTAAATTACGATGGCCGACAAACGCACCGGTGTTTACGTCAACCGTAGTCATCGCTTCTGTTTGATCAATAATGATGTACCCGCCTGACTTTAACGTGACTTTGCGATGCAACGCTTTTTGCACTTCGTTTTCTACATCAAATAAATCGAATATAGGTCGCTCACCCGGGTAGTACTCGAGTACCTGTGAAAGTTGCGGCACAAATTCTTCGGTAAATATTTTTAGCTCTTGGTAGGTAAGCTTTGAGTCAACACGAATACGTTCCATGTCTTCACCTACGTAATCACGCAGTGTTCTAAAGGCAAGCGTTAGGTCTTCATGTAATATGGTTGCTTTACTGGTTTTTTTACGACGTGCGGTTATTTTTTCCCATAATTTTCTTAAAAAACCAGCATCGTGCCTTAACTCTGCTTCGCTTGCACCTTCAGCCGCGGTACGTACTATAAAACTGCCATTTTCATCGCCATATTCAGCAACAATTTTTTTAAGTCGAGATCGCTCTTCTTCAGTTTCTATCCGTTGGCTTACACCAACATGCGTTGCGTCTGGCATAAATACTAAGTAGCGAGATGGAATAGTGATGTCGGTAGTGAGTCTCGCGCCTTTCGTGCCTAATGGATCTTTAACCACTTGCACCATAATGTATTGACCTTGGCGCACTAACTCTCGTATATCTTGCACTTTTTTTATTGGTACGTCGTCAACACCTTCAACAATGGAGGCACTGTTTACTATGTCTGATGCATGTAAAAATGCGGCTTTTTCTAAGCCAATATCAACAAAAGCGGCCTGCATTCCAGGTAAAACGCGGCTTATTTTTCCTAGATAGATATTGCCAACAATGCCTAGGTTACCAATTCGTTCTAACTGAATTTCTTGCAGCACACCGTTTTCGATTAGGGCAACACGACTTTCACTCGGTGTTACGTTGATCAGTAATTCTGTACTCATGCTACCCTCTTAAAAATGCGTGTAATAATTGTTCAGTCTCATATAAAGGTAAACCGACAACACTAAAATAGCTACCCGCAATATGTGTAACAAAGCGACCACCTAGCCCCTGAATACCATAACCACCGGCTTTATCTTGCGGCTCACCACTTTGCCAGTAGGCTTTAATCTCTTCATCGCTCAGTTTTTTTAAATGTCACATCGGTACTGATAACTTGGCTAAGCAGTTTATCTTCAGTCGCAAAAGCAATAGCGGTTAGTACCTGGTGAGTGTTTCCAGACAAGCGTTTAAGTGTATGCGTAAAATCGGCTTCATCGCGTGGTTTACACAACGATTCATTATCAATAACAACGACTGTGTCACTACCTAGTACTGGCCGGTCTGTGTAACCAAGCTTGACACCTGAGCAAGCTTTTAGCCTCGCTAAGCGCTCTACATAGGCATGAGGAAGTTCATTAGGGAGTTGGCTCTCGTCTGCATCAACACTAAATTGCGAAAATTCGATACCAAGTTGAGCCAATAGCTCTTTACGACGAGGAGAAGCTGATGCCAGATATACGGCAGTATTCATTATCTGATCCTAAAATGTCTGCGGTATTTACGAAGTAATAAAAACACCCAAAACCAACTAATCATGCCAGTAAATACCGGCCATAAGTATTGTGGGTTAAAGTAAACACCAAGCAAAAAATGGTTTAGCCAAAACTGCATTAAATGATACAGCGTTAAAAACAAACCAATTAACAAACTTTGCTGCCAAAGCGAGAAGTTACGAATTTTTTGAAAGTTACTTGCAGTAATAAATATACATACCGAAAATGTCAGCGAGTTAACACCTAAAGGTGAGCCTGACGCTAAATCAATGAGTAAACCGACCACCCAAGCAGTACCAATATTTAACCGATGTGGCACCGCCAATGACCAATACATAAGTACTAATAAGACCCAATCCGGTCTAAATGGTTCAAACGAAAATGGCAACGGCATTAGCGCCATAATTAAAGCAAAAAATATGCTCAGCGCAATTAACAATGAGTAACGGTTAATCATCGTTTATTTGCTCCTGCTGACTGCGCCATAAAATTACAAGTAAGCGAATACGGTCAAGCAACGCAATAGGCTCTGCATATACTTGTGCAAATGGACGACCTTCATCTCGGTTAATTTCTGTCACAATGGCGACAGGATACCCCTCAGGAAATGTGCCCCCAAGCCCTGAAGTCACCAATACATCACCAATACGCACATCTAAGCTGTGTGGAACATGCGAAAGCTTAACCACATTAATTTTACCAATGCCTTCAACTACGGTTCGTACGTCATTTCTAAGTATACGCACAGGTGTTGCGTGAGTTGTATCGGTCATCAATAATACGCGCGACGTAGTGGAACCTACTTTAGTAAGCTGCCCTACCACCCCCATTTCGTCTATTACCGCTTGCCCTTCACTTATACCGTCTGTAGTACCACGGTTAATAACGACTTGATGGCTATATGGGTTTGAGTGAACCGATAATACTTGTGCAATAATTTTACGATTAGATTGTTTTGCTGACGAGCCTAGTAATGCACGTAACTTTTGGTTTTCTCTGGCTAAAAATTGGTACTGTTGCAGCTGCTCACTTTGTAGCATTTGCTTTTTTTTCAGTGCTTCGTTTTCAGTAAGGAGTTGGTCTCGCGTGTGTAAGCTTTTAGCACCAATGCTAAATAACTCATAAGGTAAGTTGGCAACATAAATAAGCGGGCTAACCAGTGTATTTAAACTGGTGCGCACAACGGTTCCACCTTCTGTGTACCTATCTCCAGCTATGAGTACGATACTCAAAAGCACTGCGACAAAAAGTCGCAGTTGCAAAGAGACAGTGCGCCCAAACATTAATTTCATTAGTCGTAACTAAAAACGTCACCACCGTGAACATCAATCATTTCTAATGCTTTACCGCCGCCACGTGCTACACACGTTAATGGATCGTCAGCAACAACAACAGGAATGCCTGTTTCTTCCATTAATAAGCGATCTAAATCTTTTAATAGTGCACCACCGCCAGTCAGTACCATACCGTGCGCAGAAATATCTGATGCAAGCTCTGGTGGCGATTGCTCAAGGGCAACCATTACTGCACTTACAATACCCATTAGAGGCTCTTGAAGCGCTTCTAAGATTTCATGTGAGTTAAGCGTAAATGAACGTGGAACACCTTCAGCTAAGTTACGGCCACGTACTTCGATTTCAATTGGCTCATCCGTTTTAAACGCAGAACCAATTTGGTGCTTAATGTTTTCAGCGGTTGCTTCACCAATTAAACTACCAAAGTTACGGCGTACATAGTTAATAATAGCTTCGTCAAATTTATCGCCACCAATACGTACTGATGATGAGTAAACAACACCATTTAGTGAAATAATAGCAACTTCAGTTGTACCACCACCAATATCAACAACCATAGATCCTGTTGCTTCTGATACCGGTAAACCCGCACCAATTGCCGCAGCCATTGGTTCTTCAATTAGGTAAACTTCTCGGGCGCCAGCGCCCATTGCAGATTCACGAATTGCGTCGTTTTTCTACTTGCGTTGCACCACATGGTACACAAATTAGTACGCGCGGACTTGGGCGCATAAAGTTATTGTTATGCACTTGCTTGATGAAGTGTTGTAACATTTTTTCTGTTACATAAAAGTCAGCAATTACACCGTCTTTCATTGGGCGGATTGCTTTAATATTACCCGGCGTACGACCTAGCATCTGTTTTGCTTCAGTACCTACCGATGCAACACTTTTAGGTCCACCAGCACGCTCTTGACGGATAGCAACTACTGAAGGCTCGTTTAGAACAATACCTTCTTCTTTTACATAAATTAGGGTATTGGCTGTACCCAAGTCGATCGACAGATCGTTAGAAAAAATACCACGGAGTTTTTTAAACATGAGGCTGGATGACCTTTGAAATACGTTCTTATATTAGCTGCCTCACTTTAACATGCTCATTTTGATGAGCAATATAAAGTGCAGCGCCTTTGTGAATTTGTTAAAAAAGGAAGCAAAGCTTCCTTATAATTTTATCTCTCGCGAACTAAGCGAAAACCAATGTAGTTTGATCTAAAATCAGCCGCTAAAATTAATCGTGTTGATACACGTGCAAGGCTTGGTGCAAAGTTCCATGCCCCGCCTCTTACTGCCACATCCGATTCACCTGATTTTTTACCGGTCCATTCCCATACGTTACCTACCGTATCGTAAAGTCCAAACGCATTTGGAGAAAAAGACCCAACCGGTGCTGCGCGCTTGTTTGACCATTCACTACCACACCAACCACAGTTAGCTAAGTTTTTACCAATTTCGTTACCCCAAGGGTACTCAGTTTCTGTACCTGCACGAGCTGCATATTCCCACTCAACTTCGCTAGGTAAACGAAACTGCTGCCCTGTCTGGCCAGATAACCAGTCAGCATATGCTTTTGCATCGTTATAAGTTAAACATACAGCCGGAAAGTCACTGCCCTGTTCAAAGCCAGGATTGCGCCAGTTTAAAGCCGCTTCCCATACTGGCTCGCCATTTAAATAATATGCGCAGCCTTTATTTATTTCTGCTTCTGTTTTATACGCCGTATTAGCAACAAATTTTTCATAGTCGCCTACAGTCACTTCCTTGCTTTGCATAGCAAAAGAGTTAGCAATGGCTTTTTCAATAACGGGGCGCTCATTAGCTAATCCGTTACCATTGATATCACCCATTTTAAATTTGCCAGCAGGAATAACCACAACAGGTGTTTCTACATTTGCGTTTAAAACGTTAACATTTTCGCTTACTCTGCGTGTTTGTGTTTCTGGTTGCTCGCGAGTATAGGTCGGTGCAGCAATCGACTTAGGCTTTTTTACTAAGTTAGCATTAATTGTTTGCGCTTTATTTAGGTTTACACGTGCTTGGTAAGGCTTGTAACCTAATTTACGAATTTCAATTTCATGCACACCTTTTGGTAAACGCGTAATTAAACGAGTAGAACCAAAGCTTACACCGTTAATGAATACTTCATCATCGTATACATTAGAGCGAAGTGTTAACTCTACCGACTGATCTTTTTTTTGTTCAACAACCGTGTAATCAGACTTAGACTGAACTGGCTGCTTAACAGAATAATCGCGTACAGGCTTGTTGTTTAAACGCGATACCGAAACTGTATTGTTATTATCCGCGCTATTGCTGAATGTTAACTGACTATCTGAATAGGTAGTGCCATAAGTTGGCTGGTAAGCTGTATTTAGCGGTGAACCGTATTCTGAACAATAACGGTTATCTATACTTAATAGGTTACATAAACGGCTGCTATTCACTTCGCCGCGCATTGAAACGCTTAAGTTAACGTTGTAATTACCTTGGCCGCTAAACGCACTATTAACCACATGGCTACTTAAAATTTGTACTTGCGCCCCTGCTAAATTGCGTTTTGGTTCAACTATGCGCTCTTCGGTTAAGTTTGCAAAAATTTGATCTACAAAGCGTTTGGTTGCTTTTTGTAAACCCATTTGCTGACCACGTTGCTCACAGGCTGCAAGTGTTTCGGTGCGCTTACAATTTATTGTATGGTTAACCTCAAGCGTACCTTCACGCGTAAACTCGTTACGCAAGCGCTCAACACGAGCTGTTGTTAACTGCTCTTTTAAACTTTCTAAGGTATTTAGTAAAGTGTGCTTAGCAACTCGTATTTGCTCAATATCTTTTCGGTGAGATGCAATTGCCGCCAACTGCATAGAGATATCATCTTTATTTTGCTTGTGATCAACTACCGCCTGTTGATAGCGAGATTGAGCACTTGTAATATTTATTGATGGATCATCAATTAAACGGCGATACATTTCGTTCATCGCGTCGAGCGCTTGGTTTTTTTCTTTATCTAGCTCAGTTGAACGAGAACGAAGTAGCTCTAATTGATTTTGTAACTGACTTTCTTCTTTTAAATGTTTATCAAGTATTCTTGTCGAGTTATCGTATTCTGTCTGTTTAACACTAATCTCTGACTCAATTCCAGTTACGGTAGCTGTGTCTTGTGCAAATGCACTACTTGCTAACAAACTAGCTGTAATTAACAGAGATAAAGGAGTAATTCGCATATATTCCAGTCCCAAAAAGCGGCAATTATTTGGTCGTTATTATTTTTTTATAATTAAAGTCTTATGCTATGTACTTGCAGCGCAAAACACAAGCTTTGTTCAATTATTATCTTAGTTTACAACTATTCGCCCGTTTCACGCTAGTAAATAACCTGATCATTTACTCTAAACCCGATAAATTGTGAAACAATGCTTAGATTCTCATTAAATTCATAAGCTTACACTTAACAGTGAAACTATTTTATTTTAGGTTATTGATCACCGTTAAGTGTCACTTTGTATTAAAGCTAGCGTATTTGCGTTATTTAACCGTTAACCATTAAAAATAACGTTATCAAATAAACTAGCAAACTTATAAACACTTATTTTTTGTACTAACACTCAGACGTAAATACGCTTAAAGCGGGCGCAGTAATTATATTTTGTTTAGTGTTTTTTTTGGCTTCAACATATTCAATACGGCAATTCTCTACTGCAGAATAACTGTTGGGATAAATAATAGCTTTTGCAACTTGTGGGTTGCTAGTAATATTAAATTCCCCAGTATTATCACTCGCAAACTTAGTATCTAAAAATGCCTTAAAAGCGGCCTCGGTTGCAGCAGGATAGCCGTAAACAATATCAACCATTTTTCCTGAACCAAGCTCGATACTAGCATTAGCTTTATTATGCACACTTTTTACAATGGCTTTTCCATGTACAACGCTTATTTCAGCTTGAATTGATACTTGCAGTGTTTCAAGAATGGATGCGTGTGCCTCACCTTGAAGGTTTAAAAAGCGCGGGGCAAAATAAACAGCTAACGCACCAAAAGTGACAATAACAATTATTAGCTGCAGAAACGAAAAGCCAACCTGTTTTTTTATAAGTATTGTTTCTTGAAATTGCTTCTTCATAACTAAACTCCCTTTACAATTGGTTAACTTTAAAACATGTTTACCAATCTAGCTACTCAAAATTTAATCAACGCACTGTTACACACAACAATCCGTTGTAATTTTGGATAGCCCCTTTTGTTTATAAGCTATAAAATTGGTCATGTATTTTATTAATCCTTTTAATTGAGAAAAAATGCCTGCATCTTTCAAAATAAATGAAACCACTATTACGCAAACAATTGATGATCCGTGGTTAAAAAGTAAAGGCATTGAGTTACTAGTAAAACGAGATGATTTGCTTCACCCTCTAATAAATGGGAATAAGTGGCGCAAACTAAAATATAATTTATTACAAATGCAGTCGCAGAATAAAACTGAGCTACTTACTTTTGGTGGGGCGTTTTCAAACCACATACATGCATGCGCCGCAGCTGGAAAAATCTTTGGTTTAAAAACACATGGGATTATTCGCGGGCCTAACTTAGATCTAAGCAACCCAACAATTCAATTTGCACAGCAGTGTGGCATGCAGCTTCATGTTGTTAATCGCATTGAATATAAGTTACGAAACGATTCACAATACCTTGCTGAGCTTCAAGAGAAGTTTCCAGATGCGTATATTCTTGCCGAAGGCGGGACAAATACCTATGCAGTACCTGGTTGTGCAGAGCTTGCACAAAGTTTACCAGAACACGATTACCTAATTTGCCCCACAGGAAGCGGCGGAACATTAGCAGGGTTAATTGAGGGGAGTAATACAGCAACACAAATAATAGGAATTGCAGTTTTAAAGCAAGCGCAATATTTAACGGATGAAGTCCGAGAGCTAAGCAGCAAAGCACAGTCACAAACTAACTGGCAATTACTTTGCGACTTTCATGGAGGTGGTTACGGTAAATTTACCCCTGAGTTATGGGCGTTTTGCCAACATATGGACATTACACACAATTTACCATTAGAGCCTATTTATAGTGGTAAAATGATGTACGCAATATGGAACTTAATAGAGCAAGATTATTTTCCTTCTGGCAGTAAAATAATTGCGATTCATACCGGTGGTTTGCAGGGGTTAGAGGGTCTTAAATACAGAAAACTAATTTAGGCATACTTCTTTTCGGTTAAGCCCCATTGCATAAGGCGTTAATTTACAAAGCTTAAATATTTTAATGAAAAACAGCCTGAGTTAGCTCTTGTAAAGGCTCCGAAAAATAAAAACCTTGTGCGCCAGCAACGCCCAATTTAGTTAACATAATGAGCTCTTTTTGAGTCTCAACGCCTACGGCATAAACAGGAAGGTTTAACATTTTACTTGCATCAACAATCTCTTTAATACATTTTTGATTATGCGATTTTTCATTAACTAAGTGAACGAGTTCATAGCTTAGCTTTAGGCCTATTACCTCTTCACAGTGAATAAGCAAAGGAATGTTTTCACTCGTTTTTACATTATCAATAATAATATTAGATCTGTGTTTTTTTATTGTATTTAACGTAGTTGATAACGCATTTTTGTTGTTGCAAAAGAAAGACTCACTCATTTCAAACTGTAATTGACAGCTTAGATTAAGCTTATCCATTTGCATGGTTAACCAGCTCCAAAACTCATTGTTAAGCCAGTTTTTAGGATGCATATTAATACTTACGCTCAAAGGCGACTTCTCGGCCATTACTAGTGTTAGTATTTGCGACAATACCGCCTTATCTAGAATTAACGCGTCATCTTTACTCTCAACTTGGTTAATAAAATACTGAGCAGCTAGTAATCCATGCATGTCGTGTCTTACTCTAATTAACGCCTCATGCTGGATAATATCACCACTAATCAGATCGAAAACAGGCTGAAAAGACAGCATAAATTTATTTTTCTTAATATTGTTTATAACCTGCTCATTACAAAATAACACTTCTTGGCTTTTGCTCAGCGCCAACCGGTGACGGTGTAATAACATACTATTTTTTGAAAGCGTTAGGGCCGACTGCGCTATTTGCAAAACCTTTGATTGATCTGCTCCTAGACGAAAATTACACGCCCCCAATTTAACATGCTTACGAGTCGTATTTTTTTGATGGCTTTGGCACACATTAAAAATTATTTTATGCAAACGCTCCGTGTACCGATCAAGCTCTGCAATAGATACGTTGTAAAGCATAATGGTTAGCTTGTCTGGATTAATAAGTTTCACAGCTACTTTTTTTTATCTCTGGAATACCTTTTAGAATAAAAACTTTAAAACTAGTTTCTAAGTCGGTATTTTTGTCAAACTTACACTCCCAACTGACCAAAACAAACAAACTATGATACTGTTCAGCGGCAGCATATAGTGAGGCTAACTCCTCACTTTCAACATTTTTAACCACATTTAAACTGGAAATACTACGCGCCAATTTTGTTGAATTGTGATGACGGTTTTGGTGTTTTAATTGTCTAAAGTTAGCAGCGCTTCCCCAACGGTATAATGAAATAGCGGCACCCACTATCACCAGGTTAAGTAAAATAAATAAGTAGCTTTCCATTATCCACACAGGTGAATGGTAAAGGCCTAAGTTCAATGTTTTATATGAAAACACCTCAAGCTGCGGCTTTATAATGTTTTTAAAGTGGAGGGAAGACGACTCAGGTGCAAGCATAAAGCCATTGCTTTGTGCTAAAACAGACAGTGTTTTTTGATTCAAAGGGGCATTTAATTGTAACTCATAAACTTGCTTTGTGAGCTGCTGGCCAGCGCTATGTACTTTTAAATGTAACGCATTGCTTAAAATGAGGTTAAAGCCAATAAGCGATACAACAAGCATGACCAAACAAATCGGCTTAAAATATCTTAATAACCAATACTGCCCCTTAGACATAACTCACCCACACGTAATATTAGTCACTAAAGTGTTGTTCAAAAAAGCCATAAGCACAAGGTAGCCAATTAACTTTAAATGTAAAACAGTACTTAAGCTAATTACCATTATTAGCAACACGAGAAAATTGGCTAACATTGATGGAGTGAAAGACATAAAAAAGCCGCTTAATAGCGGCTTTCAAAATATCTTTTCAACATTTTTATTTTTGTCTTTGTCTAAAAAGGTAATGAACACATAAATCAAAAGAAGGGTGAGTGAGTAAAAAGTCTTGCACCCTTATTATTATAGTTATCTGACAAAGTTCAAAAAACCTTAATCAACATAAATATTAAAAACGTTTACTATATAATTATAATCAAGCAATACAGTCATTATAATCAACAATTATGTATGTATTTTAAGTATTATTATGATTATGGCTTTCTACTCAAAATTCCTCTTCAATAACTACACATTAAACTGAATGCGGCTGTTGAAATGAACGTTAGCCAGCCTTTAAAATCAATTATGATGTCTCTGCGTTTCGAATTTCCTTAACAAGTACGTTACTATAAGTGGTGTTAAAATAATTATTGATATATCTTTTGCAATTAAGAAAATATTGCTGCCACCATTAACATTCAAAATCCCTACCCCCCCAATCAACACAACAGGTAAAGTAGATAATACAATGAATATCAATTTATCCACTTTGAATTTTTTAAGCATCATAATAGCAACAGGTAAAGCTGCAATTAACGCAACAAGAAAATGTTGTATAGATAGCATTATGTTACTCATCAATTCAGTTGGTTTGTTTAGAGCCATATTAGAGGTCATGAACTGGCCTAAAGGCTCAAAAATAAAGCTATAACCTAGCATAGAGCCTAAAAAATAAATGCAGGATAATATAATCACTATTGTTATTGAATTTAGCTTTTTCATAGCATCTCCATTTCACACATTTAAATAGTTATCGTTACTAATGAACAGATACGTAACGCCAACCTTCACAATACGTCCCATCAGCGGTTGTGTTTGTATATGTAACCCATGTGTCACAAACAATGTAACCGCCTCCGCCAGAGCCTTGACCTCCTGTGGGTGAACCAGTTCCTCCTGAAGGACCACTTGCACTTGTTACACCTGTAGTTTTCCAACCAAAAGAACTAAATAAATACTCAAATTGAAATTCAACGCAAATACCATCATCGAAACATACAGATATTTTATACTTCTCTGGTGGAGTGCCTGTTATTTTACTAAGAATTTTCTGCATTACGGAGTTCATTGTAGCAGGGAATACAAACTTACCTGTGAGCCATGAAGTAACCGACCCCATACCAGCTACAGTTGTCAAACACTCTGAAGTAGGACAGTTAGGGCCTGTATAATCTACTGAATTTCCAGCCCTAATTTCTCTTAATGTTGAAGATACCTCGTTAAATTGGTTCTGTGTTTCAGCACTAACAGACTTAACATAGGAGTACTTTTCAACATATTGATAACCCGGCTCTGATTCTATTTCTACATCTATATTAAAAGCTTTAATGACCGAAGTTTCCGTAGAAAATACAACTACATCTTGCCTTCCAATAGTCTTAGCAGCTTCTTTTGCCTTGTGCTCCATTTGAGAGTACGTACAAGACTCGCACTGAACATAATAGTCATAGGACTCTGTTGCATACGAAGAAAAAGAATAAAATATGAGGGTTAATAATAGTACGAAATAATATTTCATAAAAAATTCCTTGTTATTTTTTAATTCCATTGTCATGAACTAACATAGCAACAATATCTAAACTGTGCAAGTTACGAACAGTTTTTAAAAAATATCAACAATTTATTCTAGATATTTTTTACTATGGTTATTCGCTCTCTTAGATAAGAATTTCTCTTGTGAGCTTTTGAACCAACCATAATAGCCCTGTCAATTACTTGTTCATCTCCCATCAAAACTAGCCTTTCACTTGGACGAGTTGATGCGGTATATAGCAACGTTTGATCTATCATTTTTTTCGCTTCATTAGGTAACATGACAAAGCAATTAGGCCATTGAGAACCTTGTGATTTGTGGATAGTAATGGCATACCCAAGGTGCAGTTTTTCCAATAGCTTAGCTGTAACGTTAATTAAGGTGTTGTTTACTTCAATAACGGCAACAACACCATCTTCATCAGGTTGTTCAAAGACTTCGACAACAAGCCCTAAATCACCATTTCTTAGATCTGCATCTTCATCATAATTGTTTGCAGTGGCTAATACAGGATCACCTTTCAATAACCTTGAACCTTTTGATGTAATCCAAGGAATCCAGCCCCTTAATGAGTCTTGAAAGTAAATAGCTTGCCTATCATTACCTACTGATGCTTGCAGCTCTAGATTTAAGTTATCTACACCAAATTTACCTTTTCTTATGGGTGATAAAACAATACTCTGAGTAATCCCGCCAGACTCTTGCCAAAGCTTGATAAGCCTTTCGACAGTTGGCTTTGTTTCAATCGAGCAATCTCTGCTTTCTCTTAGTGTATTTTTAGTTAACTCTGGAGGCTCAAGCAGCCCATTTCTAACAGATGTCGAAAACTTGTGTATTCCACTTTGCTCGTTTTGCCTCTTAACCTGCGTTAAGTTAAAAAATGGTATCTGAGTATCAGTTAAGGCGTGGAATACTAAGCCATTACCTACAGGTGGCAATTGAGCAGTGTCACCAACAAAGATTACTCTAGCTGCATCTGGCAATATGCCAACTAGTCGATACATAGACAAAAGATCCACCATTGACGATTCATCTATGACTAACAATATTTGCTCAGGTAAATCAGGCTTGTTGTCGCCTAGATGCTCACTAATTAACTTGGCAATGGTTTGGGCTGGCCTTTGGGTACTTTCCGCCATACGCTGTGCTGCACGGCCTGCCAGAGCCACTTGATAGCACTGTATTCCTTGTGCTACTCGGTCATAGACACCTAATACAGCTTTTAGTATCGTTGTTTTACCTGTTCCTGCACCACCTGAAATGCCGCATACAGGAGAAAGTACAGCACCGACAACAGCATCACGCTGATCGACTGTTAAATTAAAATCTAGAGTGCTTTCATAGTCCGTTAAAGCTGCCTCGACCAATTCTGTTGATAATTTACACTCCCAGCCAGCCAATAGACAACCTTCTCCTGATGGCTTTTGGTGTGCATCAACAATAAACTGAGCTACAGCCGCTTCCATCAATGCTTTCCCGTAAACTTGATAACCATCTTCGACCTTTACTAAAAGACCTTGTTCGCAGGCTATTCCCCCAACATTTTCTGGAGTGTCAGAGTTCATGAGCTTAGCGTATTCTTTGTTTAGTTCATCAATGGTTATCACTGTTGAACCAGTCTTATTGGCATGATTAATTGCCGCATATTGAGCGATGCCAGCAACAACAACTTCGTCTTCTAATGTAAAGCCAAGTCTTAGTGCAAGTTGTGATACCAGTTCAAAAGCAGCCCCCATTGCTACTAAGATAAAAGGGTGCTCTTTGATTTTATCAATCGCATCTTCACCAAATATCGCCACTAGCTTTTCACCAAAGCCCAGTGGCAAACTCTGCTCTTCAAGCCAATTAATTGTGTTAAAAAGAGCCTCACTAGGCCAACTTTCTATTAAGTCCTTAACACGATTTTCAGTCATTCCTGCTATGTTTAGCAGAGCGTTTGTATCCTGCGTTTCAATAAGTTGGGCTAGTTTTTTATGTCTAACAAGACGATTAGCTATAACGCTGCCGATACCTTTGATATTGTTGCTTATCCAACGAGATAAAATCCTGCCTGAAGGTTTCAGAAACTTGATGTTATCTGCATCAATGGTGTACTCGCTTAATGGAAAGTCATTAATGGTAAAGTGATTAAGTCGCTCTCTACCTGAGACTTCCCATAAACTACCTGTTGTAGCTGTATCTTGGGCGTGCTCTGGAAATTTAACAACGGTTGTTCTGTCTCGTTTTTTAATCGAACCATCTGCGTTGACAAGATCAACTGTTGCGTATGAATTAGCTCTCTGCTTCTTCACTTGAATGATTTGACGAAGGTGGACAACTTCGCTCATAACTTGAACCCTGCTGCGCCAGATTGAACCAACGTTTGCTGTTTTTTAAATTTGATCAATTCACGTTGTAGCTGTCTGTTTTCGGCTTCTAACTCAGCAATTCTTTGTGTCAGCGCATTGTTGCTTACTGCCGCCATACCTGATTGTTTTTCAGCTCTTTCTCGTGCAGCTTCATGAGACTTTTTATCTTCATCAATCTTGCGAAACCAATAGCTATCAGCTTCCTCAATTAGTGCTCTGACGGCCTTATTCTGCGTACATACAGACTTTGCAAAACCCAGCTCTTCAGCTAATACTCTACGATTAATTTTGCCGCTGTATTCATACTCGTGCCAGTCTCTAGCCGCATTACGCTCATCAATCCAAGCCTGAACCAGTTTGATATTCTCTTGAGCAATCTGCTGTCCGTTTTTTCCTTTGGTCATCGTCTATCAACCTCAGGTAAAGGCTTATCAAGTTGCCTATCTAATAGTTTCATATCAACATTGGGCATCATATATGCGTTATGTTGCCAACGGACAAACTGTTCTAGCAATTTTTCGTTTTGCTTTTCCAGCCTTTCCACTTTAGCTTCAAGAGTGGCTATTTGCTGTTTAGCAAACTCAAGTGTAATGTCCTTTTCTTCGTCTTTAGTTGCTTCTTTAAGGCTTTGTTTTCTGTCGTTAAAAGCTTCAACTAAAGCAGGGTAGGAAAGCAGTGTGTGTCTACTAATATTCTCTTCCCCAAGCACCTTTGCAAGCTGCTCAGCAAAACTATTCCAAGTGAGCTTTCCTGACCACTTATCGAGTTCATGTAATGCTAATGGTAATGTTTTTTCAGTAATGATTTTTTTAGGCATTTTCGATCCCCAATAACATTGCGACTTCAGATTCTTCAACAAGATCTTGATCACTAGCGTTGATTTCTAAATCGTTTTGCTCAAGTGCTCTTTTTACAGGACTAGGGTCATGTTCAGGTGGAATCCACAATATTGCCCCCTCTGGCGTATCTTCTGATTCGAGCCGCTCACGTTGTGTGCGAATATGGGCCAGTTTCCAACCCAAATGCGATACCCATCTGTCAGCACCAAAAACACCATCAGCGTTATCTTCTGTCGCTTTATTGAATTGAGATTCGACCTGCTCCTCTAGACGTATTATGCGTTCAAGTGTTTCTGGCATACCTTTGATACAAACATGCTCTTTACATGTCATGCACTCACCGCCTTTCGTACATGGCGACATTGCGTAATCATGAACACACATACCATACTCAGTTACATCGGCTATACCGATACGATTTACCCCTAGATCTTTGTAGCTAACAGGCAAATTCAGCTTAATCGCTTCTAACGCTGTTGGTCTCTCATTAAACTCAAGAATACTTCTCGCTTGCTGCTCACGTTCATCTTGTGTGCGTAAGTCATAGTGACGATTATCGTTAATTCGAGCACGCCCAGCCCATCTAGCTAGCTGCCATGCATCCATACCACCACGCTCAGCATTAGTTGATAACCAAACTCTGATCTGATGTGAAGTTAAGCGAATATCAGAGCCGTCTTCATCTTTATAGTCCATACGTTGGAATAATGTTTTAGGTGGATTTTTTAACTTGTCTCTAATTGCTAATTGAGCATTAAGTTCATTAACGCTTGGTAATCGCCATGAGAATTCTCTAACGTCAAAGTCATTGTGGAACTCACGATCTCTTATTAATACTAAAGATTCCCATACTGGGCGTTGAATAGAAGGTAGATTAGGCCAGTCGTGAGTTTGATATTCTGAAGCAACAAAGCTTGCTAAATCTTCATAAGTAGGCTCACCTGAGGCAATTAATTTTTGAACCCACTTTGTATTTTTACCACCAACCATATTCCATGCTGTTACGCTGCTAAACTGACTCGTTTTAGCTTTCATGCTTGTTATAGAGTGCTCTGTAAAGCTCATCGCATGTGCAAATTGATAGGCATTTAGCGGTTTGTTTTCTGCAAAGTCGTCTGGCGTGCAGCAACCTGCGTGGCGCATAAACACATTAGGGTGATCATAAGCGTACTTAGCAGCTTCCCTTGCAGGCTTTCCAATTTCCATAAGTCTGCTATGCGCTTCAATGACCGTTTGTTCTAAAGATTCTGGAACCCATTTGATCGTATGTCCAAAACCTTTTTCAGCATACCACCTCACACCAAGCGCCCCATTTTCACCTCGGTGCAAACAGTCAACGGTTAGCTCTGATAGTTCCCCAGCTCTTCCCGGTGCAAACATCAATAAAGTGATAACGCTTGACCAGTATTTATCTTCTAAAGTTTCTGCATTAGAAAAACAATCAGCCAAAGCAAGCATCTGGTGCATACTTGGGCAACGAGTATCTTGCCATTTACGAGAGTCTTCATCTGTTCTTTCGGCTTTTGCCCCCACCTTAGGCCAAGGGTTTTCCCACGATTGAAGTGCAGGCACTGTTCGCTTGCTTCGAATGAACTCCAATAATATCTCAATCTGATAGCCAATCTTATTTCTTCGATCTTTATTGGTAACTCTTTGCTTAGTGATAGTCTCTAATTCACCAATTACCAGTCCATCAGTTTTCAGTACATTGGCAATACCATGCACGGCTACTAGAGCGTCATGTAACATACGCAATGCGACCATTTTATTTGTTACGCTGGATACCGCTTTAATACTCTGGTTATAGCGGATATAAGCTTTTGCAAAAGACAAGAACGGTTCATCCAAAGGGTCAAAGTTCGCAGGATTTGACTTTGCTCTGTACTTGGAAAAAGTCATCGCTATTGACCGATTTTTTTGCTTGTGTTGCCAATTGTTACTTTGCCAACCGCCTTGATCATCATAGAGTGTTAATGTGTTCTTGCAGTGCTCAATAAAACTGTCTAGATTTTGCTTAGCGCTTATCTCATGCTTAGGTTGAAAGTGAATAATATCAGCCATTTGCGCACTCCTCTTTTGACAGCTCTTGCTTACACATTACAATAACTTGTTGAACTGCAAGTAAAAGCCGATCTGTAGACTGAATAACATTGTTGGATATTCCTAACTCTTTTTGCTTATCTCTTTCAGCTAAGATCTCATTGAGAACTTCTTCATGAGGTGCTTCAATCCAAGGCTCAAAACTTGAACATGTATAACAAGCCCTATATCCAGAAGCGCAAAAAGCATAAGTTCCACAGTTACCAACATTTTCAGACTTGCCATTTTTCACTCGGCTGTTCGGGTCATTTGCTCTAACAGCATCACGTTCTGATGCAATTAATTTCCCTGAAAAAGCTTGAGCTAATGGCGCAAGCATAGGAGCCATTACTTCATCAATTTGCTTTGCTGTTTCTTCAGTATTTTCTGTGTACACACCAATATTTTGCGTATCGGTATGATCCAGTGCAGCAGCTAATGCAACACCACTAATCCCTCTTCGAGCTAGATTTGTTCCTTTGGTATATCTAAAACGTGAAGCAGTGAAGTTAATGTAATCACCTGTTCTTTCAGAGCAGGCTGTGTTTTTAATCGCTACTCCTCGCAATAACTCATATGCAGAATCAGCAGCCATATGTAAGTAGTCTGGCGTTTGTGAAAGTCTTGTTTCTAACTCCTCTATACTTGATAACCGATTAACTCTTGTTTCCTCAACAAAAATTGGGATCTGCTCACGTATAGAGTCATGTAACTTTTCTCCTAAGCTAGATTCAACATACTGAATTGATTGGTTACGTTGATTATGAAGCAGAAGATACAAGTCTTCATTAATTGGCAGCGGTGTAAATTGCTCCCTAAAGCCAACACCACGCTGTTTAGCTCTAGGGCAATTGATAACGTAGTCGTTACCATTTGAATCTTCCCTAACAATTAAATCTACTGAACGTAATGAGCGAATCTGAACATATCTACGGCCAGTTAAAACCAACGCCATAAAACAACAATATTCTTTTAAATTAAGAGTTTCCTTAGTAAAGGCATTTGATGCCCAGTCAATTAAAGCTCCAAGCTCATTATGTGTTAGAGGGCCAGAATATGGGCAAGCGCCTTTTACCGCATTACCTTTTGGGTTTCCTTTTAGAGTTAGCTCTTCTAAATAATCTGCAATTTCCTTGCTGACCCCATTGAATCCCCACTCATGCCAAGCCAACAAGAATCCCTTGAGTGCTCCTAGCTTATACTCGCTATCTGAATCAAATGACGCTCGATAATTTGTTAACCCTTGCAATGACAGCTTACCTTCTTTTGTAGTCTTCATGTAAGCATTGAAGCGATTAAACATATTAAAAGTATGCATAGCCGAAAGTTCTTCAGCGTAGCGGCACAAAGCTTTTCTAAAACCATCTTCGGTTTCTGGTTCAAGAGCGGTTAAACGCTGGAAATTAATCACGGTTGAACCGTCTAGCCTCCACTCAATATCCGAAAAATAAAACGGATAGCCGCTTTTCGTTGTGTGCTGGCTGACTAGAGCCTTATTCTTCTTTAATTGCATACTACTTGTCCTTCTTAGCTCGGTTAGTCCAGTGATCCATATCCTCTCGCATCACTCGATCAGCCTCTTCTCGAATGTGTCTCAGGTTATAAGTTTCAGCGGTTTTATCTGAACTCCACCCATTCAGTTCTTTTCGGATCTGAATTTCTTTCTTTTCATTAATAGGTTTAATTTTAGGGTTTTCTTTAGCCGCTTTATTAATCTCATCGATCCTCTTAGAAAGCTTGTAGTTAAAATTGTGACGAAAACCATGACGAGTAATTTCTTCAAGTAATTCTGGATGGATAGCAACCGCAGGCTTCAGCACTCTGTTAACGAAGGTGCTATTCGAGATTGGTTTACCGTGATATTTACCATGTTTATGCGTAACAAAAACATACGGGTGCTTTCTAGCAGCAGGTATTTTCGCTCTTTTATCCATGATGTAGTCACGCAACCTATCAGTGATTTTTTTATCAATAGGAATCGAGCGTTCATTAGTTTTCGCCACTGGCTGTTTCTTGCGAGGATCTTCAACAGCGTCATGCCTACGAACAACTGCTACCTTTCCTTTCTGAAAATCAATGTCTTGGATCTGCAAGCCTAGAATTTCTCCGGCACGCATCCCTGTTGCTTCCATCACCTCAAATATCACTGCGTTTCGAAATTTAACTTCTTCGCCCTTAAATGGGTTATCAGGTGAAGTCTCCTTAACGATTCTTAAAATTCGTTCAAACGCTTTAGGAGGCGGAGCTTTAGTATTTGGATCAGCAGTAAGTCCTTTGCCACTGCTGCCTTTAGGCTTATTTGCCAAAAGTAGGCTTTTCATGGCTTCAATATTATTTGAAACCTCTTCTTCAATTAATTTCGTTTTGAGAATAGTTCTAACTAAAAACTCAAGATAAGAAGCTATCTGACTCATTCGGTTTGAAGCATGATCGTTAGATACTTTTTGTATTGGTGTTACGCTAGCTGTCGATGCCGCAGCAAACTTAACGACATTCTTCTCGGATGTCTTTAGCCACTTCTTTAAACTCCTTGTATCTAATGTGCAATGATCTCGTATGGAATAAACATCCTCGTCATTTAATAAGCGGCCTTGCTCAAACTCAGAGACAAGATTTCTATCATTAATATTTTCCCAAAGCTTTAGATGGATTAGATGACCAAGTGAATTAGATATTGCTGACTGTGTGTGGGATGTTCTCAATTTTTCAGTAACGTACAACGTCACCCAATAATTAGGTAACCCATTTTCTTCCATTAAGATTGGATATCGCTCACCGTTACTAAAAATCAGATCTCTAATTTGTGACATTGAACACCTCTTTATCAACATTTTATTTATGTATAGTGCCTAGAGAGGTCATTGTCAACATAAAAATTTACAAATACAAAAAGGGCTTGTAAAAACAAGCCCTTAATAATTTTAATCTACAATTTTTATTTATGTATTCCTCAGAACGGAATGTCGTCGTCAAAATCTATTGTTGGTTCCATTGGATTTGATGCGCCGCCTTGTGGTGCATTTTGAGGCTTAGGTGCAAAACCACCTTGCTGCTGTGGTGCACTATTTTGCTGTGGAGCAAAACCACCGCCTTGTGGCTGATACTGGTTATTTTGCTGTGGTGCAGGCGCCGATTGAGGCTGTGCAGCAGGTGCAGCTTGCTGCTGTGGTGCATAACTACCTTGCTGGTTTTGATTATTTTGTGAATAACCGCCTTGTTGGCTACCTTGATTACCTTGATAACCACTGTTTTGCTGGCCACCTTGATTGCCTTGGTAACCGCCACCACTTTGCTGGTCTCCACCGCGAGCACCTAGCATTTGCATTTGACCTGTAAAGCCATCAACAACGATTTCTGTGGTGTATTTTTCTTGGCCTTGTTGATCAGTCCATTTACGTGTTTGAAGTTTACCTTCTACGTATATTTGTGAACCTTTACGACAATATTCGCCTACAATTTCAGCCAGTTTCCCAAAAAATACAACACGGTGCCATTCAGTTTTATCAACCATTTGGCCAGTGTTTTTATCTTTATAGCTGTCTGAAGTTGCTAAGGTAATATTTGCTACACCGTTACCGTTAGGCATGTAACGAACTTCAGGATCTTGCCCTAAATTACCAACCAAAATTACTTTGTTCACACCGCGTGCCATGAAACCATCTCCTATAAACGTTAGATTAAACCAGCGACTTTTCGCGCTTGGTCTAGGTCAAATTCTTTATCATTAATCTTTAAGTAGCTACGGCTTTCGTCGCGTACTACTGTTGCTTCTATTACACCGGGTAAAGCAACTAACTGAGAAGCCAATGTTTGGGCATGCTCCTCAGTACTTAATTTGGTCATTAAACTAATAACTTTACTTTTGGGTGGTACTTCCATTTTCCACGCAACAACAAGCCATATTAACCCAACAAGTGCCGCTGCCGCAAACACAGCTTGCGTACTTATTGTTTGTGCTACGTAACCACCTAAAATACCACCTAAAAAGCCCCTAAAAACTGGCTAGACGAGTACCCGCCCATGGCTGACCCTTTTTGGCTAGCAGGCGCTAAGCGCGATACAAGCGCGGGCATTGTTGCTTCTAAAAAGTTAAACGCAACAAAATAAAGCAACATACATATTGCAATTCCTACCACACTATTAATCCATACTGACATGGCAAGCATGCTGACTGTTAACAGCGCTACAGAACTTATAAATGCTTGCTTTTCTTTTTCTTTTTTTATGGCCACAATCATAATGGGCACCATTAATAGAAATGCTAAAAGCAAGACTGGAATATACAAATACCAATGTTGTTCTGCCGCTAGGCCTTCTTTTATTAGTTGGCTGGGTAACACAACAAAAATGGTTGTTAATGTTAAATGCAACAGTAATACACCGGCATTTAAGCGTGCTAACTGCGGGTGTTTAATCAGCTTTTTAATATCGCTAAAGCTTGCAAGCGTGTCGCCTTTGGGGGCTTTATTAACCGCTTTGGGCACTAAAAACGTAATAATAAAAATACCACATACCGCAAGTATTGCTGTTAGCCAAAAAACGCCAGCAACACCCCACGACGCGGCAACAATAGGCCCTAATAACATAGCAAAAGCAAAGCTCATGCCTATGCTCATACCTATAACCGCCATTACTTTGGGTCGTTGTTCGTCTCGGCTTAAGTCGCTGGCAAATGCAAGCAAAGCACTAGCAATAGCGCCCATGCCTTGTAATGCACGCCCTACGGTTACCATTTGAATAGATTCAGCTAATGCGGCTATGACTGAGCCAATAGCAAACACAACTAAGCCACCAATAATAACTTTTTTACGGCCTATTTTGTCTGACAAACGGCCCATAGGTATTTGCAACACAGCCTGCGTTAGGCCATACGCACCAATAGCAAAGCCAATCCAAATAGGTGAAAAACCGTCAAGCGACTGGCCATAAATCGCTAATACCGGCATCAGCATAAATAAGCCGAGCATTCTAAATGCAAACACACTCGCTAGCGATACAGCGGCGCGCTTTTCTCGTGAATTAAGTGAAGATGCAGTCATTATCAGCAAAATCTTACGATGTGAAAAAATTAGGCAAGGATTCTACCACAAGCTTGGCAATAATTAATCGCTTAAAGCTAAGGATTTTTCATGATCAAGGATTAATATTGCAGCGTATTATGAGATACTCAGTAAATAATTTTGGTAATTAACGAGATAGCATGGAAAACATTGAAGTCCGAGGCGCCCGTACGCACAATTTAAAAGACATCAGCCTAACCATCCCACGTGATAAATTAATTGTTATCACAGGCCTATCTGGTTCGGGAAAGTCATCACTTGCATTTGATACTTTATACGCTGAAGGGCAACGCCGGTATGTTGAATCACTTTCTGCTTATGCAAGACAGTTTTTATCCTTGATGGAAAAACCCGATGTTGATCATATTGAGGGACTGTCTCCTGCAATTTCAATAGAACAAAAATCAACTTCGCATAATCCGCGCTCTACCGTAGGTACAATTACCGAAATATACGATTACTTACGTTTAATGTTTGCCCGTGTGGGCGAACCTCGTTGCCCTACACATGATTTACCTTTAGCCGCACAAACAATTAGCCAAATGGTTGATACCGTTTTAGCGCTGCCAGAGGGCACTAAACTGATGCTTTTAGCACCAGTGGTTAAAGACCGTAAAGGTGAGCACGTTAAATTACTTGAGCAGCTTGCAAGCCAAGGTTATATCCGTGCCCGAATAGATGGCGAAGTGTGCGACTTATCAGATCCGCCGACACTTGAACTTCATAAAAAACATACTATTGAAGTGGTTGTTGACCGCTTTAAGGTAAAAGACGGTCAACAGCAGCGTTTAGCTGAGTCGTTTGAAACAGCACTTGAAATGTCGGGCGGCGTAGCAAATGTAGCCTACATGGACGACAGCAGTATTGAAGAAATGTTGTTTTCAGCCAACTTTGCCTGCCCTACCTGTGGCTATGCAATGACCGAATTAGAACCACGTTTATTTTCGTTTAATAACCCTGCCGGTGCGTGTCAAAGTTGTGATGGTTTAGGCGTACGCCAGTACTTTGACCCTAACCGCGTAGTGCATAACCCAGAGTTAAGCTTAGCCGGAGGTGCTATAAAAGGGTGGGATAAACGTAGCTTTTACTACTTCCAAATGCTTCAAGCCGTAGCAGAACATTATAAATTTGATTTAGACGTACCGTTTGAAAAGCTGGCTAAAGACTCTCAAAAAATTATTTTAGAAGGTTCTGGCAGTACAAAAATAGCCTTTAACTACCGTAACGACAGAGGCGATTTAATCACACGCAACCACGAGTTTGAAGGCGTGTTAAATAACATGAACCGTCGCTATCGCGAAACTGAGTCAAACTCGGTACGTGAAGAGCTCGCTAAATATCAAACCAGCCAAGCCTGCCCTAGTTGTAAGGGGTCGCGTTTACGCCAAGAAGCACGCCACGTATTTATTGGCCAAACTAACTTACCTGCTATTACCACCATGAGTATTGGCGAAGCGATGGACTTTTTCGAGAGCTTATCGTTAAGTGGCCAAAGAGCACAAATAGCAGAAAAAATTCTTAAAGAAATTCGCGACCGTTTATCGTTTTTAATCAATGTTGGCCTTAATTACTTATCGCTTGAGCGCAGTGCCGATACCCTCTCTGGTGGTGAAGCGCAGCGAATTCGTTTAGCCAGCCAAATTGGTGCGGGTCTTGTTGGTGTTATGTATGTATTAGACGAACCATCAATTGGTTTACACCAGCGCGATAACGATCGTCTATTACAAACATTGGTGCATTTACGCGACCTTGGTAACACCGTTATTGTTGTTGAGCATGATGAAGACGCCATTCGCGCAGCCGATCATATTATTGATATTGGCCCTGGTGCGGGTGTTCACGGCGGACATATTATCGCACAAGGTACACGCGACGATATTTTAGCCACGAAAGACTCAGTAACTGGCCAGTTTTTATCAGGCGTGCGAAAAATAGAAGTACCAAAAAAGCGTAACCCAACCGGCGATAAATGGCTTGAGCTATTTGGCGCAACAGGTAACAACCTTAAAAATGTCGATTTAAAAATTCCGTTTGGTTTAATGACCTGCATAACAGGGGTGTCGGGCTCTGGTAAATCAACACTTATAAACGATACGCTATTCAAACTAGCGCATACTGAATTAAACGGCGCAACCACAGCCGAAGCCGCACCGTATAAATCAATTAGTGGTCTTGACCATTTTGATAAAGTAATTGATATTGACCAAAGCCCTATTGGCCGTACACCACGCTCAAACCCTGCTACCTATACCGGTATTTTTACGGGGATTCGTGAGTTATTTGCGGGTACACAAGAATCACGCTCTCGTGGATATAAAGTGGGTCGCTTTAGTTTTAACGTTAAAGGTGGACGCTGTGAAGCCTGCCAAGGTGATGGCGTAATTAAAGTAGAAATGCACTTTTTACCTGATGTATATGTACCCTGTGATGTATGTAAAGGGGCACGCTACAACCGCGAAACTCTAGAAGTACAATACAAGGGTAAAAACATTCACCAAGTACTCGAAATGACCGTTGAAGACGCGCACGACTACTTTGATAAAATACCTGCAATAGCCCGTAAGCTTAAAACGCTAATGGACGTTGGTTTATCGTATGTTCGCTTAGGACAAGCAGCTACTACACTCTCTGGCGGTGAAGCTCAGCGTGTAAAACTTGCCCGTGAGCTTTCTAAACGCGATACAGGTAAAACACTGTACATACTTGATGAGCCCACAACTGGCCTACATTTTGCTGACATTGAACAACTGCTTGTTGTATTACATCGCCTGCGCGATCACGGTAACACCATCGTGGTTATTGAGCATAACTTAGATGTGGTTAAAACTGCAGACTGGGTGGTTGATTTAGGCCCTGAAGGGGGCGCTGGCGGCGGTGAGATACTTATTGCAGGTACGCCTGAAGAAGTAGCCGAATGTGAGCGTTCGCACACAGGTCATTACCTAAAGCCATTGCTTTAATACCAATAAAAAACACAAGTTAATTTAACTACTTGGTGTTTTTTATATTTGGCTCCCAACTGTTAGTCCTTGATAAACTTTTTATTCATCCCAACTAATTTGTATAATTTGCATATCTTTGTATTTAGCACCCGTAAATAAAATTTCGTTATCTGAACTCACCTCAAAAGTGATAGGCCGAAAGTCCACGTGTGTATCTTGCACGGTACCCTCTTTTAAATTGAGCCTTGCAATTCTTGAAATAGAATCTGAGTAATAAAAATAGTCTTTGCTTACTCCATATACATTCGCCTTTCTGGCATTTTTAGGTAATGCCCAGCTTTGCTTATCTGCGAGACGAATTAACTGATCAAGTGTTATTGCGTAAGCGTTACCTTCACTATCCGAAATGAGCTTATTGGCTTTAATGTCTTCAATTACGCGAGTATCTCGGGTTAGCAAGTTCAACTCAACGACTCTATTTTTTGAATCAAGCTGCTCAATATAAATAATACTTTCGTTATTTTTTGACCAAATATAACTCTCTATTTTTCGCCCACTTAACATCTCTAACGGGTAGAATTTTTGCGTGTTTAGGTCATAAAGTGAAAAGCGCTTATTTTTTATTAATAATATACGCCTCTTATTAGGGGATACTTTTAACCCTCTTAATTTATAGGTAGAGGAGTCATCGTCGTAATTAAAAAAACTAAGTTGCTTAGTTAGCCCATTTTGAGCAATCCATAATTGGCTGCTACCAGAGCGCTCTGATACAAAAACATGCGCTGGCCCAGCTTTATTTATTACTTCCACAATACTGTAGTCGTCATTATCACTTGTATACAAAGGTTCATAAACTGGATTGTCGCCAAAGGTATCCGTTGCTTTAATTAATGAAAATGCTTGTGTTTTATTTGCTGAGTAAAACAGACTATTAGCAGACTGAACTGCAATATAATAAGGTGAAATTGCGGGGGTAACATTTAGAGTATGTTTAATTATATTATTTTCATTAAACGTAATGCTTGAAAGATCAGAGTCTTCAAACACAATGACGCCTTTATCATTTGAAAGCCAATCGAACGCGAAACTGATGGTTCTTCTCTTTGCCTTAAATAATCGCTTAGTCTCACGTGTGTTAAAGTCGTAACTAAATACAGAAAATGGCTGGCCTTTTTGGCTTAGTATGTACGCTATTTTATTACCCGAATGAGATAAACGCGGCATTATTACACCATACATTACACCTGGCGGAGGAATAACAATCGACTCCTTTTGTAATTCTAAATCAAATTTGTATAACCCTGAGCCATCTTGCTCATTTTTGTATTCGGTATAATAAACATACTCACCATTTTGATCTAATTGCGCATAACCTGTGTATCTGAGGTCACATTTTTTTATAAGTTTAGCGTCTCCAATAATAGGAAACTGGCTTAAATCAACTAATACCATTTCGCATTGCTGCTGTTTTAAGTTTGTCGCTTGTAATAGCACAGCATGTTGGTTTAGCTGCCACGATAAAATAGATACCTGAAAACCAGGGTATGTAATTTCTACTTCTCTCTGATCAGAAAGTCGCTTAACAAATGCACGATTAAAATCCTGTTCAGGTTCAACATTGGTATAAGCTAAATAGTGTTTATCTGAAGATAGCTCAGGGTGAACCTCACTACCTATATTCCACGTACTCGCAACCTTATTTACCGTAACTTGTTTAATTACATCACCAGCGCCTTCACTTGTATAAAACAGTACCAACCACACAATAGAAAAAATACAGGTGATGACTAATAATGTATAAGCCAAAAGCGTTTTGATGTTCTTTTCTGGAACCGGTTTTGAAATAGTTGCAGCAGTAAAATCATCACTATTTGTAGTGTCAGTAGCCGAGTCAGATATTGAGTTTACAGGCTTTTCAGTAACGCTTTCTCGTGTTAACTGTTCAGGTACTACCGTAAGGCTATATCCTTTACGGTAATGCGTTTTTAAAAGCGGTGCTTTTTCAGCTGGATGAGCAAGCTGTTTTCTTAGCTCTGAGATAGCTCGGTTAATCGCGTTATCGTCTACATAGCTTTGTTGCCATACACTTTCGATTAGCGCTTGGCGGGAAACTATTTGTTGAGGCTTATTTACAAAGTGCAGTAATAACTTTACTAAAAGTGGATCTAATTCCCTTTCTAAGTTATTTGAAGTAATCACACAGCGATTACTTATAAATTGCCAAGGTCCGATTTGATAATTCATAGTCTTTAGGTATTTTTATTTTTATTTTTATTTTTATTTTTATTTTTATAAACCGTACCACATCAACTCATTATTGTGTATAAAAAGCATTTAAAACCTTATATCAACAATATAAGGTTTTGCGCTAACCCATTGAATTAAAACAATTAAATACGATTAAAACCTTATCTATTAATTGCTCATAACTAGATAAGCGACTCTCAGTAAATTCAGCGATATTCTTTAAACCGTCATCAACAAGCAGCTTACTAAAAATCATTTGCGATTCTAAATTAGCTGCAATTAAAAATATAAAAGGTTTAATTATGAACAGCACAATGAAAAAAGGTCTATCTACTCTACTACTAGTAACTGCTTTTAATACTACATCAGCCTTCGCAGTTGATACGAAACAACACATATTTAAAAAGAGCGTTGAACAGTGTGTAATTGGTGAACATCCAGAAACAAACAAACCAACTAACAAAAAGCAGCAAAAAACTAACACAGTAAATGCAACTGAGTCTTTAAAAACTCATGTCGATACGCAAACACTGCTTTCTTCAATAGATGAAAAAATATCAGCTGAACTTGATTCTTCAATGAGCAAAATAAACACAGAAATTGACGAAAACCTTTCAAAAGTAACATCGTCAATTACTGCTTATTTCAGCAATATTTTATCTAACTAAAAACAACAAATTTTAAAGTATTAGGAAGTTATTATGAAAAATTTTACAAAAAAATTAGTGTCTGCCAGCGTTTTACTTGGTTGCAGCTTGGTAGCAAATACAGCACAAGCTCAAAGCTCTGTATGGCAAGTAAGCAAAGGAGATGACTCGTTATTTATTGGCGGTACTGTACATATTTTACCTAAAGCTGAAATGCCATTACCCGTTGAGTTTAATCATGCCTATGAACAAGCCGATACAATTGTTTTTGAAGCGCCAGCAGCAGACCCAGCTGATACTAATGCTCAAATGCAAATGCTTGGCGCGCTTTCATATACTAATAATGAAACGTTAAGTGAAAAGTTAGAGCCTGAGGTTAAAGCTTCACTCGAAAATAAACTGAGTGAGTTTGGCGCTAACCTAGAAAAGTTAGATGGTTTTCGCCCAGCCATGGTGGGTATCGTTTTAATGTCCATGGAACTGCAAAAACAAAACTTAATGGGTGAAGGTGTTGATGCTTACTATACGAAAAAAGCGACTAAAGACAACAAAACAAAAAACTACTTAGAAACAATGGAGTTTCAGTTAGAGTTATATAAAACAATGGGTCAAGGTAACGAAAATGACTTTATCAAACGTAACCTAGCAGAGCTAAATAACTATAATGATATATTTAAAGGATTATTAACTGCATGGCGAGAAGGTGATACCGACACACTAAACAAGGTAGCGGTTGAAAATATGCAGAAAAATGACCCAAAAAGCTACAAGCAGCTACTTAAAGATAGAAATAATAATTGGTTACCAAAAGTAGAGGCAATGTTTAATAACGACAGCAGTGAGTTTGTACTAGTTGGGGCTGGACACCTTGTAGGCCAAGATAGCTTGCTTACATTACTTGAAAATAAAGGCTACAGCGTTTCTTTAGTGAGTATTAATAACGCACAAGACATAACTGTAAAAGGAGCCGAATAATGGATAAAACAGACAAATTAGCAGTATCGCTACTGTTTTTATTTGGGTCTATCATGTTGATATGTGCCATATGAAAAATGCCGCTAATAAGCGGCATTTTTATTTCAATAAACCTATCCGCGTGGAATAAACCCTAATGCATCGTATACCGATTTAAGCGTTTTCTCGGCACGTACACTGGCTTTTTCAGCTCCAGATTTCATTATGTTATCAAGTAAATTTTGATCTTCTCTAATTTCTTTAAAGCGAGCTTGAATTGGTTCAATCATGCTTACTACTGCATCGGCTGTATCTTTTTTAAGATGACCGTACATTTTACCTTCAAACTCTGGCACTAAGTCCTCTATTGAGCGCTTAGTCGCTACGCTTAATAAAGTAAGTAAGTTAGATACACCTGGCTTTTCAGTTCGGTCAAAGTAAATACGCGCTTGCTCGTCTGAATCGGTCACTGCTTTTTTAAGCTTTTTCTCAATCTTTTTAGGCTCATCTAATAACATAATGTAGCCGTTTGGATTTTCGTCAGACTTTGACATTTTCTTGAGTGGGTCTTGTAGGCTCATTACACGCGCACCAAACTCTGGAATGTAAGGCTCTGGCAGTTTAAAAACGTCACCGTATAAGTTATTAAAGCGTGTCGCTATGTCACGCGTTAGCTCTAAGTGTTGTTTTTGATCTTCGCCTACTGGTACCTGATCGGCTTGATAAAGTAAAATATCGGCCGCTTGTAAAACTGGGTACGAAAATAAGCCCACGTTTACATTGTTAGCATGCTTTGACGACTTATCTTTAAACTGGGTCATGCGGTTAAGTTCACCCATTTGCGCGTAACAATTAAGTACCCACGCTAACTGTGCGTGCTCTGGCACTTGAGACTGAACAAATAACGCTGACTTTTCAGGGTCGATACCGCATGCAGCATACAATGCAACGCCATCTAGTACACGAGAGCGTAATAATTCTGGCTCTTGGCGAACGGTGATTGCATGCAAGTCAACCAACATAAAGAAACTTTCGTGATCTTCCTGTAACTTTAGCCACTGGTTAATAGCGCCAACATAGTTGCCTATTGTCATACCACCGGTTGGCTGAATGCCGCTTAAAACTACTGGTTTACTCATGATTTTCCTTTATTTACTTAATTATTAATATTTAACGCTGTGTTAGGACAGGTATTATATCTAAGAAGTTATCGCATAGGTACTGTGGATTATAATCAGCAAGGTTTTCACCTTGATTATAGCCATAGCCTACTGCAATTACATCAATACCCGCCGCTTTTGCAGCAAGTATATCGCTTTTAGAATCGCCAATCATTATTGCTTTAGAGGCCTCAATATTTAGCTTTTTACACGCAAACAATAATGGCTCAGGTGACGGTTTTTTTGCCATATCATCGCCACAAATAATAAGCTCAAAATGATTGGTAAGTGCTAACTTATCAAGAAGTTTTTCAGTAAAAATTCGAGACTTATTAGTTATCAATGCTTTTTGCATACCACGTAAAGCTGCAAGCCCTGTTTCAACATGTTGGTATAACACGCTGTATTGGCCTACCTGTTGTTCATAATGCTTATGAAACTGTGCAATGGCTTTATTAGTTAGTGATTCATCTAAATGCTCACTAACCTGTATATCACCACTCAGTGCCCGCTTTACCAACATATCTATACCATTACCTACCCAGCTTTCGACCAAAAGTTGGCTTACAATAGGAAATGCCAAGTCGCTTAATGTTAAGTTAATTGAGATATATAGGTCATATACACTATCGACTAGTGTGCCATCCAAATCAAAAAATGCCGCATCGTACTGCATTATTTTACACTCTCAAGTTGCTTACGCATTTGATCAATAACTACTTCGTAGTCTGGCTGATTAAAAATAGCAGAGCCTGCTACAAACATATCTGCACCGGCCTGAGCTGCTGCAGCGATATTATCCACCTTAATACCACCGTCCACTTCTAGTCGAATATCTCGACCTGACTCAACAATTCGTTGCTTTGCCTGCGCTAACTTTTTAAGTGTATGAGGAATAAAGCTTTGCCCACCAAATCCGGGGTTAACAGACATGAGTAAAATAGTATCTAGCTTATCAATTACATGATCTAAATAGCTTAAACTGGTCGCTGGGTTAAATACTAAGCCAGCTTTACAGCCATGATCTTTGATTAATTGAATCGTGCGATCAATATGCTCACTCGCCTCTGGGTGAAAAGTAATTATTGAAGCCCCCGCCTCTGCAAACTGTGGAATGATGCTATCGACAGGCTTAACCATTAAATGCACATCAATTGGCGCGGTGATACCGTAGTCCCTTAGTGCTTTACACACCATAGGTCCAATCGTTAAGTTAGGTACATAGTGATTATCCATTACATCAAAATGCACTACATCTGCACCTGCGGCTAAAACGCTATCAACATCTTCACCAAGCTTTGCAAAATCAGCTGAAAGAATTGATGGGGCAATTAAGTATTTTTGTTCTGGGCTAAACATAGCAGATTCACCAATGAGTAAAATATTACGTTAATGTAACTCAATTGATGACGTTACCCAAGCAACTAAGGCGTAATACTGTTGCGTTTGAAGTGCTTAAGTGGCTATTTTTGACATTTAATTAATAGTCTTTATTAGAAACAAGTTTGTTATTTGAGCAGTTTTTGTTATGCTTAAAAAAGTAACAAAATATTAGGTTCAAATCATGCGCGCTTTTAAAATTGGGATATTAATTGCATCTGCATTATTAGTTATTGGGGTAGTAAATTTTACGCCAAGTTCAGGGCAAGAGTTAAGCTCGGTTAATAATTGTGCTCCGCAATCAACACACGAAATAAACACAAGTAAACCCTGTTTACATGTACTTGAAGAAGACTCTTCTTGGTTTTCTTGGATCACTGGTGATAGCCGCAGCGCTCAGTTTCACTACTTGGATTTACTTGAGTTATTAACAAGCTCAGACGACAGCAAGAAAACACCTTCTTTAAAGCCTTTATTCTAGAAAATGCGGCACTTTATTAGCGCGTTGCAAAGTGTGCTAGCCGCATTTTTTGGTGTTCAATCAGAACAAAAGCGCCGCGCAGATTTTCAAGAACACTCTATTTCCTCAATCATTGCTATTGCGATAATACTATTTATCGCTTTTGCGCTTTCAATTTATGCTGTGGTTGTTTTAGTGGTAAGTACATAGCCATTAACTCGCCTACTTTATTACGAGTTCCGCCCTTAGGGCTTATCGTTCTTTTTACTTGAATTTGATCAAGTGATGCTTGGCTGTATATTTTCCGTGTCCATACTGTATCGTGATTTGAAATAAGCACTGGGGTGTTATTTTCAAACGCCGCTTTTTCTGCCAAATTAGCTAAATTAGCCTGATCATCTAAATTAAACCCGCCCTTAGCATAAGAAGTAAACGAAGCCGTTTTACTCAAAGGGACATAGGGTGGATCGCAATAAATAACCGCGTTATTAGGAACCAGTTTAAATACGTCATCGTAGCCTAAGCATGTAAACGTCGCTTGCTGTGCTTTTTCAGCAAAAAAGTACATTTCCTTTTCAGGAAAATAAGGCTTTTTATATTTACCAAATGGTACATTAAAAATACCTTTTAAGTTATAACGGCATAAGCCGTTGTAACCAAAACGATTCATGTATAAAAATAGCATTGACCGCTCATATACATCACGGCTTTGATTAAACTGAACTCGGTATTCGTAGTACGCATCGGGGTGGTTATTTAAATCAACGAATAGCTTTTTTGCATCACTAATAAACTCATCGGGTGAATTTCTTAATTCTTTATATAAGTTGATTAAATCAGCATTAATATCGTTAAGAATATAATGCTTAAAATCGCTATTTAGAAAAACGGAACCGGCACCAACAAAAGGTTCAACCAAGGTATCAGCATGCGAACTTGCTTGGTTTAATCGCGCGTTAATATCATCAACGAGACTGTATTTTCCGCCAGCCCATTTAAGGAAGGCTCTACTCTTTTGCTGCATTGGTTCTTTACTTCAATCTGGTGTTGCGCGATTTTACACTAAAGCGATTTATATTACTGATCAACTCGTGCAATTTCTTGTTTTATTTTACTAATTTTTTTATAAAACGGCTTATTTTTTAAGTATACTTGCAGGTAGGTTTTTCATACCTTGCTGTGCATCCTTCATGCTTGTAAAACTGCCGGTTGTCACCACCCACCATGTTTTACCATTTCTTTGAGTTTGATAAGTGTACGCCGTTATTTGGAGTGCATACTGCTTTATAAAATCATCTACAACTTGCTTTTGTGTTACTGCAAGTAACTGAATCACCGTATTTGAATCATTTTGCTTAGAGTACCAAGAGCTAGCTTCGTTAATGGGCAGTTGCACTGATGATGCATTAACCTCATTGTTAACTTTTGATTGCACAAGCTCTTTAACAGGTTCATCTTTTATGAGTGTATCAGAGCTAATAGGCTCATTGATCTCGTTGCCTGCATTTAAGCTTTGCATGATCGCGGATATATCGTTTTTTCTTTCACCTTCAGCGGTAGGCTGTATGTCGGCTACTTTTTCTTTTGTTACTGTGTCAGGTATAGGTGCAATAGCCTGGCTCACTGGAATAGCAGTGCTATCAACCTCAATGGTGCCTTGCTCATAATGCTTTTGCCACCAATCACTCATATCTGACTTATATAACAAGCCTATAATTAAGAACATAATGAGCAACATAAGTACCAGTAAATGTACACGCCATGATACTTTATCTTTAACTTTGATATCTGCGATGTACTCATCCTGTTGCCATGCAAGCAATAAACTAGGATTACCATTAGCTTCAGCTAAAAAAGCTTGGAAAACAGGCTCTTCATCGTGAGGAAGCTTTTCAAAGTACCACCCCATTAACTGCTTACTTTCATGAAGAGGAAGCCGTTCAAGATGAATTTCAACTGCATGTTCAACCGGCAACTTTGCAGCTGAGGCAATCATAATATAGAGAGTGATTGGGCTATTTTTAGCTAGCAGCTCCAGCTCAATTAAAAACTCTTCTGATAAGTGCCTACCACCGTCAATAACCCATAAACAGGAGCCCGGTTGTTGTTGATTAAGTAACTGATAAAAATTTTCAGACAAACTTAAATTATGATCAACCAACGGGTTGTTAAAGCTTTGCTCTAATAGATCGCTCATTAACTGAGCGTCCGTCAATTTTGCACTCGACTGTACAAATGCTTTATTAAAGTCGTTGTATTTATCGGTAATAAAGGTTTCAAGTAGATAGCTTTTGCCTAGGCCTGATGTGCCCAGTAAAACAATGAGGTTTTGACCATATTCAAATTGCAGTGCGATTCTATCCACCAAAGCCGCACGGCTTGGTAAAATTTGTGACTGCATTTAGTGCTCGATTAATGCTCGGACTTGATCGTCAGATACATCGTCTACCAATGCACATTGACCAAATTGAGTGGGTAAAATAAAACGGATAGTTCCTTTTTTATTTTTTTTATCTTTGCGCATGTGCAATAAAAATTGTTCACTCGTCATATCTGCAGGTACTTCAGTTGGTAAGTTATATTGTTTAATAACATCCACAATACGCGCTACATCCTGCTGCGTTAAGTCACCTCGAGTGTGAGCCAACTGAGAAGCTAACACCATACCCGTAGCAACAGCTTCACCATGAAGCCACTTACCATAACCCATTTGGGCTTCAATTGCGTGACCGAAGGTATGCCCCAAGTTTAGCAATGCTCTGAGACCTTGCTCTTTTTCATCCTCAGCAACTATTAACGCTTTAATTTCACAGCACCTGTAAATGATATGCTGCAGGCATGTTTCATTTAGCTGCTGTAAGTTTTCAACATTTTGCTCTAAATAAGTAAAAAGCTCGGTATCGTATATTAAACCATACTTGATAACTTCAGCCATTCCTGCCGCAAACTCTCTTTTTGGGAGTGTATGAAGAGACTGAGTATCAATAAAAACAGCTTGTGGCTGATAAAAAGCCCCAATCATGTTTTTTCCTAACGGATGGTTCACCGCTGTTTTTCCACCAACAGATGAATCCACTTGCGATAAAAGTGTTGTAGGTATTTGAATAAACGGCACGCCACGTTGATAACATGCAGCTACAAAACCAGTTAAATCACCAACTACGCCACCACCTAATGCAATCAAACAAGTATCGCGACCACAATTATTTTGCAGTAAAAAAGCGGATATTTTTTCAAACCACTCTAGTGACTTGTATTGCTCACCATCAGGTATGATAAAGGAAAGAGGATTTAATTCAGCTAATGAATCAAGTAAGCCTTGTAGATATAAAGGTTCAATTGTGTCATTAGTAATGATGATAGGCCGACAATCACCAATATGATGAATTAGACGGCCATTATCTTGAAGTGCAGATTGCCCAATATAAATAGGATAACTTCGCTCGTCCAAATTAACAGTTAATTTAAGCATGCTCAGCTAATCCTTTATTATGTATTGGTTTTAAAAATCTAGTTTCTCAATGATTTGATTTGCAACAACTTTAGCGCTTTGCTCATCAGTGCGTACAACAAAATCAGCCACTTCTTTATATAACGGTTCGCGTTCTTCTGCTAAGCGCTCTAGTACATCACGAGGTGCTTCTTCTGTTTGCAGTAACGGGCGACGCTTGTCGCGTTGTGTGCGTGCAACTTGCTTTTCAATAGGTGTCTCTAGGTATACAACGATACCACGAGCCGAAAGCTTGTTTCGAACTTCTTTACTCATTACTGAACCACCACCTGTAGCAAGTACAATACCTTGCATTTCAGTTAAGTCGCCAATAACAGATTCTTCACGAAGTCTAAAGCCTTCTTCACCTTCAAGATCGAATACCCAGGCAATATCTGCACCCGTGCGGCGTTCGATTTCTTGATCAGAATCAACAAATTCAAGGTGTAATTGATCGGCAATGTGACGACCAATTGTGCTTTTTCCAGCCCCCATGGGGCCAATTAGAAATATATTACGTTTCTCAGCCATATCTTTTAGTACAAACGAACTCTAAAATTTGAAATAAAACCCCGCCTAACGACCTGGCCCCAAAATTAAGGAGGGGATTATCTCAGTAATTGCAGGGTTATTTCAAGTCAATTAGAATAAAAAGCCACATAACGAGCAATTAAACTAAATAATCACCCGTTGATTAACAAAAAAGTACCTTATTTTAATCTATTTGTATTTTTGGTGTCACGAAAATAAGCAATTCACGCTTTTCATTAAATTCACTGGTGCTTTTAAACAACCTACCAACATAAGGAATATCACCTAATACCGGCACTTTATTTGTAGTGTTGATTATCTGCTGTTGGAAAATCCCACCCAGTACGATAGTTTGCCCGTTTTCTACTAATACTTGTGTTTGAATTTCTTGAGTATCTATCGAAACGGCCTCACCGGTACCTGTTTGTACAGTATCGCCACGTGTATCTTGCGTGATAATTAAGTCTAAAATTACTTTATTATCAGGCGTTATATGTGGTGTCACCTCTAAACTAAGTACTGCTTTTTTAAAGCTTACCGTTGTTGCACCACTAGAAGCTGATTCTGTATAGGGTATTTCAGTACCTTGTTCAATGCGCGCTTTTTGCTGATTGGCAGCAATAATACGCGGGCTTGCAATAATCTCGCCTTTATTCTCTTCTTCAAGCGCACTTAACTCTAAATCGATTAATGTCCCGTTGGCGAGTTTTGCTATGTGGAGGCCTATACTTGCCGCTGGGTTTGTAATAGGTAGATTTACATTTAATCTATCTGTTAAGTCAGGGATTACCCCATTTGAAATGGTTTCAGCACCTTCTAAAGAACCAGATATGCCATCACTACCTTGCTGATCGCTAAATCCCCAACGAACACCTAGGTCCTCAGTTACGTTATCACGCACTGTTACCATACGAGATTCAATAACAACCTGTTGAACCGGTATGTCCAGGGTTTCAATCATACGTCTAATATTTTCTATGCTCTTAACAGTATCTTTAACGAGTAAAGTGTTAGTACGCTGATCAACCGACACACTTCCGCGTGGGGTAATGATGCTATTAATATCTGTTTTAAGTAAGTCAGCAAAGTCTTCAGCTTTGGCGTAATTTAATCGCATATATTCGCTATAAAGCGGCTCTAAATCTTCAACTTGCTGCTTTGCTTTTAGATCTTTTGCTTCACGGGCTGCAAGCTCTTCTGCTGGCGCTACCATTAAGATAGAGCCATCCATGCGCTTGTCCAATCCTTTTATACGTAATACGACATCAAGTGCTTGGTCCCACGGCACGCCATCTAAGCGCAAGGTAATGTTACCGGTAACGGAATCGCTTGTTACTAAGTTAAAGTCGTTATAGCCTGCGATAATTTGTAATGCTGCACGGACTGAAATATCTTGAAAGTTTAAGGTCATTGGTCGACCTTGATACTCTTTACCACCATCTAGGTAAGCATTTTGAGTTTCATCTTTTTCAACTGTGAGGGTAAGAATATTGTCTATTTGCTGATACGTGAATGTAAACTCGGCATTAGGTTCTATAACAACGCGGCTTCGCCCTTCTTCTTTAAACGTTTCGATAGTACTAACAATGGTACCAAAGTCTAAAACATCCAACTCATAAAGTAGATCGTCCAGAATATCTGTATGGTGAAAATCTGCGTAAATTTTGCCGCCACTTTCGTGAACCTCTATAGCAGCTTGAGTGTCTTGTAAAAATACAAGTACCTTTGCCTCACCTTTCTCACCACGCCTAAAATCAATAGATTGGATGCGGTTAATGTAGTTTCCACTCACATCACCTGTCAGAACGGCTTCATCTTCAGTTACTGAACCGGTTAATGGGTTATCCGATACTCGTATTGAAACTAAGTTGTTATTAACTTCTGTTTCATACATTTTTAATCTGTCTAGATTAACTGTTACCTTTAAACCTTGCTCAGATAACACATTGGTGACACTACTAATACCTGCTTGATTAACTTCAACGTCATTTAATCCTAATTCTAACTCTGCGGTATCAAAAAACATTTCAATACGCGCTGGGCTGTTAAATACTTGAATTTGTGGTTCTAAAGTTATCTCTTCGTCGAAAACAAGCTGTAGTTCGGTTTCACCTTTAAGTAATGGGTTATAACGTACATCGTAAAGCAATGGTCCTGCCAAAGCATTGTTAGCACAAACCAAAGCGGCTGTTGCAAATAAAGCTCTCGCAATGCGATTAAACCAAAGAACATCCTTATGCATGTTATTTTTACCTTTTTATTATTAATTTGCGCCATCAGTTGCCGCCTCTAACATTTCCAGTTTAGTCAGGCGCTCTTTCCAACAACCAGAGCCATCAGGGATTAATTCAACTAATTCTATAAAATCGTTACTCACAGCTTTTACCTTGCCATCGTAACTGCCCAAATAATTACCAATCGTTACACGATGTAATGTTTCATCTGCAGCAGTTATAAGCGCCCAAACTTGACCACTTGAACCAATTGTACCTTTCATTGCTAAATTATCTAACGGGTATTTTTCTAATGGCTCTCTGCGCCTGTCTGGATCTGGATGTAAACAGTTTTTTATTTGCGTCAGTTTGTTCTGAATTATTTCAGGTTGAGGTGCCACAAATGGACTTCGTAAATTTCCAGCACTATATTCAAAAATCTCAAATTGAGTAAGTTCAGGAATCGACTCAACTTTAGGCGTTGTGCTTGCTTTTACCTGGTCAATAAACTCTTTTTGTTCCGAGGTATCGTCGTTACACCCCACTAACGCAACAACAGCCAATAGCGGCATTAAATGAAGGAGCCTCATTTTTTAACTCCTTCTTCATAACGGTAAGTTTTTGCTACAACACTAAATGTTAGTTGTTTTTCGCCAGAAGACGTAATAGAAAAGTCATGCAAACTAACTATTCGTGGTAACTGAGCAACTTTGCCAACAAATTCACCAAATTCATGATAAGTACCTACTACTTCTATTTTGATAGGTAGCTCTGTATAAAACTCTTTCTCTACTTCAGGTAACCAACCAATTTTTAAAAATGTTAAACCGCTCGTTGTGCCAACATAAGATAAATCGTCAAGTAAGCCTGGTATTTCGTTTGATGTCGGTAACCGCTTAAGTAATTGAGAAAACTTGTCTTCCATTTCTATCATTTGTTGGCGATAAATATCTAGCTTACTCGCTACAGCGTATTTTGTTCTGTAGGTACTTCTTAAGTCGACCTCTTTTGATACCGCATTATGGTAGCTATCAATCTCGTCAGAAACTAACAGGCTATAGCTAAAAAATAATATGAGCCCAGCAACAAATGCACAGCAAATTACCTTTACAGCAGCAGGCCAATCACCAATATTGTCTAACTCAATTTCATTCCAATCTATTTCGCCAAGCGCTTTAAAATCAAGGTTCATTACGTACCTCACCAATCTCATCAAATGGTTTTACGTAAAACTCCATACTAAAGTCACTTAGTAAACGCGAAGACTGATCACCTGCAACAATATCCTGCATGGTCAAACGCTCTAACAAATATGAACTTTGTACCTGGCGGATCATAGTAGATAAACGGTTATTTGATTCACTTCGGCCAAGTACATAAATCTGGTTCCCTCTGCGTTCCAGCTTTGTTAAGTAAATACCTTGAGGTACTATTTTTGTTACTTCATCCATAATTTGTGTGCCAAGGTTACGGCTACTTTGCAGCTCTTCGATTAATCGCATTCGCTGCTGTAGGTTTTCTTTTCGTTTGTCTAATTCTCTAATATCACTGATCTTTCGATCAAGCATGCTTATTTCAGAACTTAAGTAATTATTTTTTAAGTTTTGTCCGTCTTTTAATGCACTGTAAAACATACTTAATAAGTACATACTTAAAAAACAAGCTAAAACAATTCCAACTAGTATGGTTACAAATTTCTTTTTAGATTCTTCGCGCTGCAGTTCTCGCCAAGGCAATAGATTTATATGTGGCATGATGAAAAGCTCCTTAATGCCAAACCTGTTGCAATTGCAAACTGTGTTCGGTGACGCTGCATAACATTACGATCTACTTTTGGCGAAATTTCCATATTTGCAAACGGTTCTGCAACAACACTGTGTATACCTAATTCTTCAATTAATAAGCGATCAAGCCCTTTGATCATAGAAGTTCCACCAGTAAGCACAATGTAGTCTATTTGTTCTTTACCACTCGTTGTTAAAAACATTTGCACCGCTCTACGTACTTGCTGAAGCAACGCTGTTTGAAATGGCGCTAATACCTCAAAGGTATAGTTAGGTGGTAAGTCGCCTGATGTTTTACCTATTTCAGCTTCATCAAACCCTTTGTTGTAGTAGTTAACAATACTATTTGTGTATTGATCACCACCAAAAACCTGGTCACGTGTATAAATAGTTTCACCAGCTTGCACAACACTTACAAGCATGAGTACGGCACCAATATCTACAACAGCAACACACTTATTGAAGGCATCGCTTGGTAGCTGTTGATAATAAACGTCCATCGCACGGCTTAAGGCGTAACTTTCTACATCAACAATCTTAGTATCGAGATTAGCCTCTTCTAATGCGCCAACACGTGCTTCAACACTTTCTGTTCGGGCTGCTGAAAGTAATACATTCATTTTACTCGGATCAGCTTCGTTAGTAGAGAGCTTTTCAAAGTCTAAGCTAACTTCATCAAGGGGGTAAGGTATTAAACTATCTGCTTCAATTTCAATTTGAGATTCAAGTTCTGCATCGCTCAACGACACATCCATAAAAATTACTTTTGTAATAACCGTTTGCCCTGACACCGCCACTGCTGCATTTTTAAGTGACTTAGGTAATTTTCTTTTAATTTTGTTATTACATTACCAATCGCTTCAATATCTTGAATCGTTCGTTCACTCATGGCGCCTTTAGGCATGGGCTCAATTGCTAGGGCCTCTAATCGAAATCCACTTTCAATTTCTCTCAGAAGCACCGCTTTAATCGAGTGCGATCCGATATCAATTCCTACCATCATTGGCGACGGCTTTTGAAATAGTTGACTTAGCATGTTTGCAACTTGGCCTTTGTTTTAATAATAAACAAGTTATAATTTTTTCTGAAAAATATTATTCATTTTTAATCAATATATACTATCAGTCCAAACTCGCAATTGGGAGTCCATTTAGGGAAATATAAGTGATTTTATTAAAACGAACTTTACAATTTTTTATCATTTGTACGTTAATCGGTCTGATAACTTTGGTCAGTCTTTATTACTACGTTAAACCTGATATCCCCAGTGTGCAAGTTTTAAAAGACGTGCAATTACAAACTCCTATGCAAGTATTCACTAAAGATGGCCTTTTGATCAATCAATTTGGTGAAAAACGTCGAATTCCGGTCACTATTGATGAAATCCCACAACCTTTAATTGATGCATTTTTAGCAACTGAAGACAATCGCTTTTATGACCATATAGGTATAGACCCTATTGGCATAGTTCGCTCTGCTATTGTTCTTATTTCTACAGGCGAGAAAAAACAAGGTGCTAGTACTATTACCATGCAACTTGCACGTAATTTTTTCTTAACCCGAGAAAAAGCTTATATCCGTAAAATAAAAGAGATATTCATCGCTCTACACATAGAAAATGTACTTACTAAAGATGAAATTTTAGAACTTTACCTAAACAAAATCGAGCTAGGTAACCGCGCCTTTGGTATTGGAGCTGCCGCTCAAGTTTATTACGGTAAAGAGTTAAAAGACTTAACGCTTGCTCAAATGGCGATGATTGCTGGCTTGCCAAAAGCGCCTTCGGCGTTAAACCCAATTCGCAACCCTACCCGTGCAAAAGCACGCCGTAATGTTGTACTTGGTCGTTTATTAACTGAAAATTACATAACACAAGACGTGTATGATGATGCAACAAGCCAACCTATTACCGCTTACTTTCATGGTGCTGAAATAGATTTATACGCACCGTACATTTCTGAAATGGTGCGTGCAGAAATGGTTTCACGTTACGGAATAGACAAGGCATATAATTCAGGCTTTAAGATATTTACCTCTGTTGAGTCTAAAGTACAAAAAGCGGCGCAAACCGCGCTAGTTAATAATCTTCATAGCTACGATATGCGTCATGGCTTTAGAGGCCCAACCGCTATTTTATGGGATCCTGAAAAACAATCAGCGCTAAGTAAAGAGAAAATACTAGCTAAACTCAATGAAGCCAAAGAGATAGGAACGTTAAAAGCAGCTGCTGTTATTAACGTGGATGAAAAAAATGCCACGGTATTGCTTAAAAATGCAGAGCAAATAAACCTGAATTGGGACAACTTAAAATGGGCACGCAAATACATAACTCGTTATCGCCAAGGTTTTGCTCCAACTACGGCAGCTGAAATATTAACGCCAGGAATGCAAATCTGGGTGCGTAAAAACAGCAATAACGAGTATGAACTAAGCCAATTACCTGAAGCATCAAGCGCAATTGTTTCACTTGACCCACAAGATGGCCGCATTAAAGCCATTGTTGGCGGCTATAGCTTTGAACAGAGCCAATACAACCGAGCTATTCAAGCAAAGCGCCAAGTGGGGTCAAACATAAAACCATTTATTTATTCTGCTGCGCTTGAAAACGGCTATACGCTCGCCTCAATTTTAAACGATGCGCCAATTAATCAGTGGGATAAAAGCCAAGGTGTGGCATGGCGACCTAAGAATAGTCCGGCTGTTTACAATGGCCCAATTAGAATTCGTCGCGCGTTAGCACAATCTAAAAACGTAATATCAGTTCGTTTGCTCCGAGGTGTTGGTTTGCAACGAACAGCAGATCACTTACTAAAATTTGGCTTTAAAAATTCAGACATCAACCGCAGTGAATCCTTAGCACTGGGCAGTGCTTCAATTACTCCAATTGAACTAGCTCGCGGTATGAGTGCATTTGCGAATGGTGGGCATTTGATTGAGCCGTACTTTATCTCAGAAATCCAAGATGCTTACGGTAACAGTTTGTTTAAAGCTAATCCTTCAGTAGTGTGTGACGACACTTCAGATCAGTCATTAACCCCAGACAATACTACTGGATTATTCCCACAACAAAATACTGATACGCCACAATTAAAATGTGCCCCTCAGGTCATATCAAAACAAAATGCATTTTTAATTGCTCAAGCAATGCATAGCGCTGTTTGGGGAGGTGGAAACTGGTCACATAAAACGGGTTGGTCAGGAACAGGTTGGCGCGCTCAAGCATTAGGCCGTCGTGATCTATCAGGGAAAACAGGCACAACTAATGACTCTGTAGATACTTGGTTTAGTGGCTTTAATCGAAATGTTATGACCTCGGTATGGGTTGGTTTTGATAACCCTGGCAACCCGCTAGGCAGAACTTCATACAATAATAATCTTGATAGCGGGCAAATATCAGGGGCTGAATCTGGCGCTAAAACAGCACAACCGGCTTGGGTTGAGTTTATGAAAGTTGCGCTTGAAGGTAAACCTGAAGCCCCCATAGAGCCGCCAGAAGGTTTAGTGTCTATTCGGATTGATTTAGAAACCGGTTTATTAAGTCATAAAAATGATTACACCAGTCGCTTTGAGTATTTTGACAAAGGCACCGCCCCCACAAAATACGTAATGTCTCAACCAACAGATATATTTGAAGAAGACACTAAAACAGAAGAAGAACTGTTTTAAATAAAGAACGGCAGCCATTGGCTGCCGTTTTTAGTTAATACCAAATTTAGCTGTTCTAAATAAGAATTTTTAACTCAGATAGCGACACGTTTAGCCCCGCAAAATGATTAGGTATTATTGCGGATTGATACAAGGCCCTTGTAACCTTTATTTTATATTTTGTACCAACCAATATAAGTCAGAATGAATACCCGCAGCGGTTACTTCCTTACCCGCACCAGGCCCTTGAATCACAAGAGCGTTAGCGCTATACCACTTACTATTAATGACAAAAATATTATCGCCAGGTGTTAAATTAGCTAACGCATCACCAATAGGAGTATAAGTAATACCTACTTGAGCGGTTACTTTGTTTTCCGTAATTTCAAGTAAACCCGTGTAACGAAGTACGGAACTTTGTGCCTTGGCATTTGCAGCATGAGCGTCAATAAAGTCATTGAGGGTGGATTCATTAGCTAAAAAGTCGTCCCAACTTCCTATAGCAAGCGTTTCGGGCATGAGTGCTGATAAGCTTATATCATCAAGGTCGAGTTCTAAGCCAAGCTCTCTGGCAAGTATAAGCAGTTTACGCTGCATATCACGCCCTGACAAATCTTCACGCGGATCGGGCTCTGTGAACCCCATCTTTTGTGCTTCAAGCACCAGATCAGAAAATGGTATTGTTCCGTCAAACTTACTGCATAACCACGATAACGTGCCTGAAAAAACACCTTCAATACGAGTGATTTTGTCACCACTGTTTTGCAAATCTGCCAATGCAAAGTTAACAGGTAAGCCTGCACCTACGCTTGTGTTGTAGCGCCAATGCAAATTTCGCTCACTAATACTCGTACGCAAAGCTTTATACCATGCTGTATCTGCAGTTCCAGCGTATTTGTTAGCACTGATCAAGTGGCAATCTAATGCAACAAACTCCGGGTATAACTGGCTAAATGCCTCGCTTGCGGTAATATCAACAACCACTTTATGCTCATAATCAAGTTCACTAATTATGTTTAGTAATGTTTGGTTATTATAAGCTTTGCTTTCTGAGAGAAAATGCGTTTTCCAATCAGCAATGTTTATACCACTGGGATTAAAAAGTAATGTTTCAGAGCGTATTAACCCGACCAATTTAATTGTAAAGTCACCAGATAAACGCTCGAATTGAGCTGACAACTGCTCTATAAATACCTCTCCCACATTGCCAAGGCCCGCGATTATTAAAGCGACTTCTTGGCCTTTATTAATAAGCTTATCGTGTAAAACACTGAGTATATCGCTATCTATAACCTGATCCGTTAATAGTAAAATGTATCCACTGTCTTGGTGAATAAAGCGCGGCTCGATGGCATGAGCATTTAACGTATCAATAGCCAATACATTCAATTTTGAAATATCATTAACAGGCGCTACAACCGCACAGCCATTTAAGCTCGACTCGCTAATGTTTGCTCTACCCTCAAAATAACTAACAACTTTATATGATGAAGCAGAGGGGACAACTAAATAAGTTTCACCATTTTGACTAAAGTGATGAATGCTGTGTTGAATCAGCTGGCTAACATCTGCGACTTCGCCTTCGGCCAGCTTTTCAACTGTTAATAAATCGATGTTGTTTAACGTGGTAATAAAACGCTTTTGTTTTACATTTCCTTCTTTAACTATATCTGTAGGCGTTGCTTGCACATCAAAACTACTACGAACAGATAGTTTTATGTCGCTGTTTCTTAAAGGAGAAAGCGTTTTAGCGTGTAAAACAGGATTACCTAATCGAGCTAATAGGTTAGCTTGACCTCTACACACTTTATTGTATTTAACCGCTTTACTAACTTTGCGAGGGTCTGTGCTGTATACACCTTGTGTATCGGTCCAAATACACACCTGTTTAGCATGGCAGTAATTAGCGAGTAAGGTTGCACTATAGTCACTCCCATTGCGACCAAGTGTAACCGTATCACCCAACGTATTTGATGCAATAAAGCCTGTGACAACATTAATGTAGTCTGGGGTTATAAACTTCGCACATTGCTGCGCATTTTGGGTATGTAACAATTGCCCATTATTTAATGTAAAAAGTGTTCGAGCATCAAGGTCACAAGCATTAATATTTAATTGCGTAAGGTAAAGCGCCAATAAGCGTGCAGACCAGACCTCACCATGAGCAAGCAAGGGAGCCTCTTTCAAGCCTTGGTTTTTTATCAATTCACTAATCGCTGTTAGTTCACTATGCAAAAGCCTTAAAGCAGTTCGCTTAAGATCTGCATGAAGTAACTGTGTGATTAAATCAGTTTGATGATTATTTAATTGCAGCAATATATCAGCAACGACATGCGTATCCTGTTGCTGATAGCTTTGCCATAACTTCACCAAAGTATCGGTTGTTTTTCCCGCCGCAGATACAACAACACAATCGCCCGGCTGAGTATGCTCTAAAATAATACTCGCAACTCGCTCATACCGTTGAGCCGAACTAAGGCTTGAACCACCAAATTTATGTACCGTTTGTGTCATATTGTTCACCAAAGCGCTGGATGAGCGGCACTTAATTTAATGTCACCGCCTGCTCCTTTGTTTAAACTTGCTTTACTGCCTGGCTTTACAAGCTGAAACACGCGCTCTAAATCAGCTAATAAGTCGTTTATATCTTCTATACCTACTGAAACTCGAATAAGTGTATCGCCCACTCCCGCTTCAAGACGTGCTTTAGGCTCCATGCCAGCATGGGTCATGGTTGCAGGATGGCATATTAGGCTCTCTACTCCTCCCAAAGACTCTGCCAAGCTAAAGTCACGTAAGCTGGTTAAAAACGCCGCAGCATCGTTTATGTCACCTTTAATATCAAAACTCACCATGCCACCAAAGCCTAGTTGCTGCGCTTTGGCTAATTCATGCTGCGGGTGTGATTCAAGACCAGGGTAATAAACTTGGCGAACAAATTCCGATTTTTCTAAATATTTAGCAATCGCTAATGCGTTTTCTTGATGCTGCTTTAAACGCACATTTAGTGTTCGCAACCCACGCAATGTTAAATAACTATCAAATGGCGCACCTGTAATACCTATATTATTTGCCCACCATGCCAGTTCATCGCCCAGCTCTTGTGAAGCAGCAATCACCGCACCGCCCACTACATCTGAATGACCATTGATGTACTTGGTGGTGGAATGTACAACTATATCAACACCAAATTTAATAGGGTTTTGTAATGCTGGTGATAAAAATGTGTTATCGGCAGCGACTAAAGCACCGCACTGCTTAGCAACATCGGTTATTGCTTTAATATCAGTTAAACGTAGTAATGGGTTACTTGGTGTTTCTATCCAAATTAGCTTAGGTTTAATTGCTAAAATTTTATCTATACTTTGTGCTTGTGTTAAATCTAAAACTTCTAGCTTGAGCAAACCGCGCTTTTGCAGTGAAGTAAATAAACGATAGCTTCCGCCGTAACAATCATGTGGGATCACTAACGTATCGTCATGATTTAGGATTTGCGTAGCCAAGTGAACGGCAGACATACCCGTGGCAGTAATAATACCGCGTACGCCACCTTCAAGCTCAGCCAAGGTTTCAGCTAAAATATCACGATTGGGGTTACCACTTCGCCCGTAATCGTATTGACGCTTTGTATCAAAGTCGGCAAACGAATAGGTGGTTGATAAGTAAATAGGTGCGACAACTGCGCCATGATGTTTGTCTGCTTCAACACCACTTCTCACTGCAATGGTTGCTTTATTTTTTTCGCTCATATTCGTCACCTATTTAATTTGGATGTTTAGACGTCTAAAAGAGTAATTTATCTTATTAAAGATGTCAAAACATTTAAAGCTCCAGATGGCTAAACAACTAGTATTTGACTATCTTTTTTAAATCGATAGAATTTCACGCATATTCATATGTATTGTAGTGCATATGAGCAATTATTAATCTGAGGCGACGATACATCTTATGGCTAAATGGAATGGTGAGTATATTCACCCATACGCAGAACACGGGAAAAAATCAGAACAAGTAAAAAAAATTACCGTTTCAATCCCACTAAATGTATTAAAGGTATTAACGGACGAACGCACGCGTCGTCAAATTAATAACTTACGTCATGCAACAAATAGTGAATTACTTTGTGAAGCATTTTTACATGCATTTACCGGTCAACCTTTGCCTAACGACGACGACTTACGTAAGGATAACGCCGAAAAAGTACCTGAGGAAGTGAAAAAAATAATGCAAGAAATGGGGCTAGAAGTGCCTGTTTTAAACGAAGACTAAACCTAATTTAGACACAAAAAA
>NZ_BADX01000144.1:0-11169 GCF_000241365.1 Pseudoalteromonas sp. BSi20480
TACATAACTATCACACTAGGTTAGAAAGCAATCTTTAACCAATCAAAATCAGCTAAACAAATATAAGCATGACATCATACTTCTAAAGTCGATCAAATCTATTAATAAAACGTCTATCAAAACGTGAAAATAAAAATGACAGTGAATACCGAATTATCGAAAATTGAATTTTTTTTTGCTTGTTTTTTTCTGTAAAAAGCAAATTAAAATATCTCACATTGTCAATAACATTAAATTTACGGGATTTATTTACATGTTCCATAGATAATTGCTCATAACTATCTTTAGATAATGAAATGAGCTCATCTATTATATTTATAGTATTTGATAACTCTTCAGAAGCATAGCTTGTTAGCTCATTATACGCGTCAACTTTAATATTTGAAAAAAATCCAGGTGATGTGATATCTGGATTATTATCCAAACCAACAATACATGGTATTCCTAAACTAGCTGCATGCAGGAGAGCTGTTCCCCCACCGACAAAACATAAACAGTTCCGTAAAACATTTTTAAAATCTGATAATTCGATAGGTGATTTCAGCTCGACATACTGATCTAAATTATTAGACGAAATTATTTTTTCGTATCGTTCCTTTTCTGGACCATAACCATAAATTTTCAACCTAAAGTTAGAATCAAGCTCCAACAATTTCGCAAAATTTTCTATAAAATGATAAATATAAGATTTAAATTTCACGAATCTCGCTATAATAACTATATTTCGAGAATGATAACTCCCAATTTTCACATCATTCTGCTCCAAATCAACACCTAGAGGAAACGTGTTAATTTCTCGAAACTCTAATCCATATTCATTGAATAACTCCCTCAGTAATTCCTTACCGTAAACATGTACCTTTCCACAACTTAAAGCATTAGAGAATAGAGCCCTTTCAACTCTGCGATGGTATCTATTTGTATTCCATGTAAACTCTCGGGAATGATACACTCCTGCAACGATATCGCACTTATGAACACGAACATCATTTATAGCATTAGCAACAACTAAAGCATAACTACTAGGCGCGATTATTCTATCTATATCACCAAATTCAGACAATACTTTGCCTTTGTTCAAACCGAACAATAAATTTAAAGTCGCACGATCAGGGAAACAGAAATTACGAGTTACTAATTTTAAACTAATAACTCTAGATACTTTTTCTGCTTTTATTTTTAACTCAGGTTCATATTGATCTGAAAGAGCTAAAATAGTGACAGTATTACCATTTGCATATAAAGCAGTTGCTAATTGAATAAAATAATTTTCAATTCCACCGCGATTTAAAGACGAGACAATTAACAAGTAGTTATTCATGCTATTTTTTTCACTAATAAAATGACAATACACAGATATATCGTATATGAAGCAACATATCCCCAGACTAAACCAATTAAACCAGCCTGCATTCCTATATAACTAAAAGTTATATAAAGTAAAAACTGAATTAATTGCACAAAGATATTTAATTTAGTGCCACCCTTTATTAATAAAAGTAAACCTAGGCTATAAGCAGCTATCCTCAATAAATCCCCGATAAAAGTCGGTAAAACCAAAGTATCAACCTGTATAAATTTATCATCAAATAATAATTGTATTATTAATCCATTATATAAAGGACTAGCTAGTAGAATTATAGACAAAGGTAAATATATACAAATAAAAAACTTTCGGTATTCATTGACAATACCTCGCTTATTAACTTCTTTTGCTAATGCTGGGTACAGTATACTTGTAAAGAATGTGGTGATAAAAAATAAAGACAAGTCAGATAATCTCAATGTAACTTGCCAAAAACCTACGGCATCCCAACCATAACTATCACCAAGAACAGGACGAATTATAGTTTGCCCGAGTTGTATTGAAAAAAAGCTTGTACCGCCAATAAGCACAAAAGGGACTAACGTGCTGATATATCGTTTTTTACTTTTAACAACCAACCAATTAAAATTAAACATACCTTTTCTTATATTTCTAAATACAAGATAGAGCATAATAAAAACATAATGACTTGTTGCTAACAAAATGACATTGAACAAATCTATTGAAAACAAAAATATAGCACCAAGCACAAGTAACGAAGCGTATATATTAGATTTTAATAAGGCCTTAGTATTACCGTTACAATTATTTATCGCTACCTGTATTCCGCTGAATACAGCAGGTATATACATAACCAATATAATAACATATATATTATATGGTAATTCATCTGGTAGAATTTGTTTTCTAAAAAAAACAAAAACAACAAGAACAAATAATACAATAAAAAAGCTAAGGCTAAGTGCTAAAATAAAAGATGCATTGATATACCCAATCACGTCATCCATATTTTGCTTATTTACTGCTGGACTTAAATACTTAACAAGACCATTTTGTATAAACGAATTAGGCAGCATAAGCATTAATGAAAATATACTTAATACTTGCCCATAGACTCCGAATTCAGCGACTGTAAAGTATTGAACTACAAGTTTAACAAAGAGTAAACCATAAACTAATTTCACTAATGATAACAATAATACTAAGTACAGACCTTTAAAGTACTCAAACATATTCATCTAATATAATTATGTGTTAAGTCAATGAGTATTTCTATCTGCTCTGTACCTATAGACTGAAATAATGGCAAACGTACTAACTTATTGCTAAGACTTGTTGTAAATTTATCGTCCCCAAAGAAATAACCAAATTTTTTTCCTGCTGGGCTAGAATGCAGAGGGATATAATGAAAAGGCGTTACAACTCCATTGTTTTTCATATATTGAATAAATTGATTGCGCTGGTCGTTACTCGCCATTTTTAGATAAAACATATGTGCGTTATGTTTCGTATTGTCAGGTATATGAGGCAATTGCTCTTTATTAAATATATGGCTTAACTCTTTATAATAGGTGTTCCAAATATCTAACCTAGCATTATTGATGTTATGAGCTTCTTCTAATTGAGCATATAAATAAGCAGCTTGTAATTCACCAGGCAAAAAACTAGAGCCGACATCTTGCCATGTATATTTATCAACCAAACCATGTAAAAATTGACTACGGTTTGTACCCTTTTCACGAATAATTTCAGCACGTTCAATTAATTTAGGATCGTTAATTAAAATAGCACCGCCTTCACCGCCTGATGAGTAGTTTTTAGTCTCATGAAAACTGAAGCAACCAATATGGCCTATCGCCCCAAGTGCTTTACCTTTATATGTTGACATTACACCTTGAGCAGCATCTTCAATCACCCATAATTTATGTTTTTCAGCAACAGCTAATATAGTATCCATCTCACATGCTACGCCTGCATAGTGTACGGGTACAATCGCTTTAGTTTTTGTGGTTATTGCACCTTCTATTAATTGTTCATTTATGTTCAGCGTATCAGGGCGAATATCAATAAATACTATTTTGGCACCACGCAATACAAATGCATTTGCAGTAGATACAAAAGTATATGAAGGCATAATTACTTCATCACCGGGTTTTATATCAATTAAAATGGCGGCAAGTTCTAATGCAGCGGTACAAGACGGCGTCAACAAAGCTTTAGATGTTTTAAAATTATCTTCAATCCACTTTTCGCATTTTTTTGAAAAATAGCCGTCACCACAAAGCTTGTCCGAGTCAATTGACTGTTTTATATAATCTAGCTCTTTACCTGTTTTCGGGGGAATATTAAATGGAATCATGTTATACCTGTTTATAAAACCAATATGCAGTATTTGAAATTAGATAATTGTTTGAACTGTATAATTTTAATGCCGCTGAATTAGCCAATTGTGTTGCCACTGTTACTTCGTACTTTCCGTTTTCTAGTGCGTAAGATTCAGCAAGTTTCAATAATTGAGACCCCAAACCTATTCCTTGAAATGGAGAAAAACGCCAATAAGCCCAATAGATACGCTGTTAAGATGAAGCTTCAAAGTAATAAAGCCTGCAATTTTATTGCTAATTTTTATTAATAAGCAACAGTCGTCAAATAGCCCAAGTACAGCATTCTCTAACCATTTTGTATAAAATCGGTCTTTTTGTTTTGTTGTAAACCACGGCTCTCGAAACCGGCTATGCGAATATAAACCTTCACTATGTTTTAATAGATCTTTTAAATCATCATTTTTTGCATAATATTCACTATCTACCTTTTCAAACATTTTTTCATGTTGATGCGATACTAGCTTTTTTTTAAAAACGACTTCACCTTCGACAAGAGTGAAACCTAAGCTACTAATCTGATCACATTCTAAGTAGTTACTTGGTGCAATCTTACAGCAAATTAACGATTCAATAGGTAACTCAGAAAAAGCAATCTCACTAGATTTGCTTAAATGGCATTGTTCTAAATTAAATACATGCTGGTTAAAAAAATCTGATTCCCATTGATTTTTTTTAAAAATATTAGCCATTAATCAGATACCAAACTAAGTAGGTACTGACCATAACCATTTTTAGCTAGGGGTTTGGCTAACTCTACTAACCTGTCTTTACTTATCCAGTTATTTGAATAAGCGATCTCTTCAAGGCAAGCAATTTTATAACCCTGGCGCTTTTCTATCGTTTCTACGAAAGTTGCAGCTTCAAGCAAGCTATCATCTGTACCAGTATCTAACCAAGCAAAACCGCGGCCAAGTAGCTCTACATTTAAGTTATCTTGATCTAAGTATGCCTGGTTAATTGCTGTGATTTCTAATTCACCTCGTTCAGAAGGTTTAACTTTTTTAGCGATTTCAACTACCGAGTTATCGTAAAAATACAAGCCTGTCACAGCAAAATGCGATTTAGGGTTTTTAGGCTTTTCTTCAATCGAAATAGCTTTTTGATTTTCATCAAATTCGACTACGCCAAAACGTTCAGGGTCTTTCACTTGATAACCAAATACCGTAGCACCTGCTGGCCTTGCTGCTGCTCGCTTTAATATAGGCGTAAAACCATGCCCCCAAAAAATATTATCGCCCAATACCAAACAAACAGAATCATTACCAATAAATTCTTCACCAATAATAAAGGCTTGAGCTAATCCATCCGGACTAGGTTGAGCGGCATACTGAAGATTAATGCCGAAGTCACTGCCATCGCCCAATAATCGTTGGAATGATGATTGATCTTCTGGTGTGGTAATAATGAGAATATCGCGTATACCTGCGAGCATTAGCACAGAAATGGGATAATAAATCATGGGTTTATCGTAAACAGGCAATAACTGTTTAGATACGCCTTTTGTGATTGGGTAAAGGCGTGTGCCTGAGCCTCCAGCTAATATTATGCCTTTCATGATTTTATATCCTTTTCATTATCCAATGTACCTAAGCGTTCACGTTGATAAGAGCCATCTTGTACATTTTTACACCATGCTTGATTCGCCAAATACCATTTAACTGTTTTCATTAATCCAGTCTCAAATGTTTCTGCTGGCGTCCAGTTAAGTTCTTTACTCATTTTAGAGGCATCTATTGCATAGCGTCGGTCATGGCCTGGACGATCTGTTACATAAGTGATTTGCTCTGCATAATTTGTTGCTTTAGGTACAAGTTCATCTAAAATACTGCAAATGGTTTGCACCACTTTAATATTTTGTTTTTCGTTGTGGCCACCAATATTATACGTTTCGCCAACTTTACCTTCAGTTACTACCTTGTATAAGGCTCGAGCGTGATCTTCTACATAAAGCCAATCACGTATTTGGTCACCTTTACCATAAATTGGCAGCTCTTTCCCCTCAAGTGCATTAAGAATAACTAGAGGAATTAGTTTTTCAGGGAAATGGTAAGGGCCATAATTATTTGAGCAATTTGTAATTATGGTAGGTAAACCATAAGTACGCAGCCAAGCACGCACTAAATGATCGCTTGACGCTTTGCTAGCCGAATAAGGGCTACTGGGGGCGTAAGCAGTTTGCTCAGTAAATAAGGGGAGCTCGCCATCTTGTTCATCTGGATGTGGTAAATCACCATAAACTTCATCGGTGGAAATATGATGAAATCTAAATGTTTGTTTAGCACAACCATCCAACGTATTCCAATATTCACGAGCAGCTTCTAATAAGTTATACGTACCTACAATATTAGTTTGTATAAACTCTGCAGGGCCTGTGATTGAGCGGTCAACATGGCTCTCCGCAGCCAAATGCATTACTGCATCTGGCTTATGTGTTTTGAAAACACGATCAAGCTCTGCTCTGTTACAAATATCAACCTGTTCAAATGTGTAGCGTTCGCTCGTAGATACTTCAAAGAGAGACTCTAAATTACCTGCATAAGTTAATTTATCTAAGTTTATAACTGAGTCATTAGTATTATTAATAATATGGCGTATAACAGCAGAACCAATAAAGCCGGCACCTCCAGTAACTAATATTTTCATTACCAAATACCTTTTGTATCTATTAAATACTCTACTTTTAAATCAGTATTTTTAAACTCTTTATGATCAACTAATAATAAATGAACGTCCGCATTTTCTTTTGCATTATTAAATGTAGATAAGTTGAATGTTGAAATGCTACTCGGCAGTTTATTTATATTAGGTTCAATTGCTATGACAGAGCCCGAATGCAATGCTGCAATTTGCTTTGTGATATTTAAAGCCGGACTCTCACGTAAATCATCAATATCTGGTTTAAAAGCCAAGCCATAACAAGCAACGGTTACTTCTTTTGCAGTTTTAGTTGGGTTAGCTTGTAAAAAATCAGCAATTGCTAACTTAACTTTATTAATTACCCACTCAGGCTTTGCATCATTTACTTTACGAGCAGTATGAATCATTTGTGCCTGTTCTGGGGTTTTACTAACAATAAACCAAGGATCTACTGCTATACAATGCCCGCCAACACCTGGGCCTGGTTGTAAAATATTGATGCGAGGATGGCGGTTAGCTAATGAGATAAGCTCCCAAACGTCTATATCTAATTTATCGCAAATGATTGAAAGCTCATTAGCAAATGCAATTTGTACATCGCGGCATGAGTTTTCAGTTAACTTTGCCATTTCGGCTGTACGCGCATTTGTTATTACACACTCACCTTGCACAAACGTTTTATAAAGTTCAACAGACCGAGCGGAACATTTAGCGGTAATGCCACCTATTACACGATCGTTTTCTACTAACTCACGAACTACATGGCCTGGTAATACACGTTCTGGGCAATGTGCTACATTTACATCTATGTTTGTGTCTGTATAACTACTTTCAGGACCAGGGAAAGTTAAGTCAGGGCGTGCAGCGGCTAACCACACAGCCATTTGCTCTGTAGCACCAACAGGTGATGTTGATTCTAGTATAACTAAATCACCTTTTTTAAGCACTGGCGCAATAGCTTCACTGGCTTTTTTGATATAGCTTAAATCAGGCTCAGGTATTACTGAATCACTTTCTTTATTTAAAGTGCTTTTAAATGGTGTTGGTACGGCTATTAAAAATGCATCAGCAGGTTCAGGTGTCGTCGTCGCTTTTAAATACCCTTCAGCCACTGCAGCATGAACAATCATATCTAGATCAGGTTCTACTATATGTATTTCACCACGATTAATAGTGTCAACCGCATGTTGATTTACATCAACCCCTATTACCTTTTTTTTGCGCGACGCAAACATAGCTGCTGTTGGTAAGCCAATATAGCCCAAACCAACAACTGAAATCGTATTAAATGACATGGTGTTCCTTGTTTATGTAGGTTCTAGGTTCTAGGTTCTAGGTTCTAGGTTCTAGGTTCTAGGTTCTAGGTTCTAGGTTCTAGGTTCTAGGTTCTAGGTTCTAGGTTCTACAAAATTCTAATTTTAAACTTTTTGATACAAGCGGTATTTATGTATTTTATAGCTTGTGAATCTATTCTTTATAATATTGTGACGCGATATAAAATCGCTGCTACCAATTAACTTTTTGCTAAAATATCGCAGATTCGTTGGCACGCTTTACCGTCACCATACGGGTTATGAGCGCGGCTCATTGTTACGTATGATTCGTTGTTAGTTAAGAGCTCATTTAATGCTGAGGTTATTTTAACTACATCGGTACCAACCAACCTAACTGTACCCGCATCAACTGCTTCAGGGCGCTCAGTTGTATCACGCATAACTAATACAGGCTTACCTAAGCTTGGTGCTTCTTCTTGAATACCACCAGAATCAGTCAAGATAATATGAGAGCGATTCATTAAATATACAAATGGTAAGTATTGCTGAGGCTCAATTAAATGTACGTTATCAACATCTTTTAAAATACGCTTTACTGGCTCTTGTACATTTGGGTTTAAATGCACAGGGTAAAGTATTTGCGTATCTGGGTGCGCTTTAGCTGTTTGCGCTAACGCCTCACAAATGCGCTCAAACCCACCACCAAAGCTTTCTCGGCGGTGGCCGGTAACTAAAATAAGCTTTTTACTTTCATCAAGCATTGGGAACTGACCAGCTAAGGTGTTACTTAAATCTGTGTCATTTTCAATTTGCTGTTTAACCATTAATAACGCATCAATAACTGTATTACCTGTTACCGATATATTTTCAGCTGCAACATTTTCTTTAAGCAAGTTAGCCTTAGAGTTTTCGGTAGGCGCTAAATGGTACTTGGTAAGAGAGCCGGTTAATTTACGATTACCTTCTTCTGGCCACGGTGAGTAAATATTACCGGTACGTAAACCCGCCTCAACATGCCCTACTGCTATTTGTTCGTAATAAGCAGCTAAGCTTGCTGCAAACGTTGTTGCGGTATCACCATGCACTAACACTACATCTGGTTTGAACTCTTTGAGTACGGGTGTTAGCTCTTGCAATATTCGGCTTGTTACTTCTGGCAGTGTTTGCCCTGCTTTCATTAAGTTTAAGTCGTACTCTGGCGTGATTTTAAAAAGCTCTAGTACTTGGTCTAACATTTCACGATGTTGCGCCGTTACACATACTTTAGCGTCAAAGCGGCTATCGTTAGCTAAAGCATGTACAAGTGGGGCCATTTTAATGGCTTCTGGGCGGGTGCCAAATACTGTTAATACTTTCACTTCTATATCCTTTATTTAACTACTAAACAGCTAGTAGCGTAATGTTATTAAATGACACTCTTATGTCATTTTAAGCAAAATTATCTGCAGCTAACTGTACAAAGCAACTCTAACAAGAAGCTTGCTGCCTACTTTGAAATTGAATTTTTACAACTTTTCATCTCAGTATTATTCCAACCCACTGAGACACTTTTTTCCATATTGAGACAGTCAATTTAGACTATCTCATTGTAAATGCTTGTTTTTGTACTTTTATTTAAAAGTGCCCAATAGGCCACCTATTTCATATAGTTTCGAACTAATACAAGCATCACACTCAACATGCCACCTAACATTGTGCCAAGTATTGCAATTAGTGCGCGTTTTGGCTTGAATTTTTCTTCTGGCACTAATGCCGCATCAATCGTTTTAAATACGTATTCATCACGAACTTTAGCAAACATAATGGTTTTTGTTTGTTCTTCAATTAGTTTATATAGCACTGCACGAATATCAGCAATTTTAGTTTGCTCTAATTGCTTCGTTAAAAACTCAGTGCTTTTTATTGCCTCTAGCACATCACGCTGCTTCATAGTGGCGTTTATATCTTGTATTAACCATTCTACCCAATGCTGTGCAACATAAGGCGACACATGCTCTATCGCTATTTTAACCATACCTGTTTCTTTGTCGCTGCTGGCACTTATTATTTTGCTAAAAACCTTAAACGCTTCCTGCATAGATGGCTCTGGCTTAAAAGGCGCTTCAACCTCTCGCAGCCATTTATTATTTTGCGCATCATACATTTCGCTATTGTACACAACTGTATTGGTTTTCATATTCCACGATTCGGCAGCCATTAAGTCAGGCAGTATATTGTGTTTTTGAATAAAGTCGCTGGTAAATTGGCGCGACTTTAACACTTCAATAGCTAATTGTGCTTTGTTACTTGGACCACCGCCCAAGTCAACACCCGCTAAACTCGCTAAACCACCAAACTGCCCAGCTAAGGCACTTAAACCACCGCCACCTTCTTGCTCTGCAGGGGCTAATAATGCTTCAGACTTATAAATATTAGGTTGATTAATGGCGTAAAAAACTGAAGCCACAGCAAATAAAGTTGTAATTGCTATAATTAGCCACTTACCCTGCCAAATGACCGCAAAGAGTTCGCGAAGGTCTATTTCGTCATCGGCAATGTTGTTGTTATATCCGCTGCTTGGCATTGGCTCGTTATTTTGTAATGTACTTGGGTTATTCATATGGGTCTCGTGGTTCTAGTAAGTGGCTTCGGGCCGCGAGCTATTGGCTAAGAGCTATTTTTAATGACCGTTATTAATCTGCTTAGCATCTTTGCAATAACCTCACATTCTTCGAGAATATAACCTGCTTTTAAGCTATTGATATATCCTAATTCTGAAGCAATCATAACTTGTGTTTTTAATTCGCCTATGGAGCCTTTGGCAATCCATAAAAAGCGAGTTTTTTCTTTTTCAAAACCTCTTTCCATCCCCTCTGCAATATTGCTAGGTACAGAAACAGAGCATCTACACATTTGATCTTTTAGACCATAATCCTGGAGCTGCTGAAAGCTTTTATAAATTAATAAACTTAACTTAAATGCTCTTTGCCAAACTTCTAGATTTTCGTATTTCATTTTTAACTCTAAAGTAATACTTTAAAGTAAAAATGTAGCAGGTTTTAGCGTTTTTACAGTTAGTTAATTTTAGAGCTTCGAGCTTTGGGCTTCGGGCTTCGAGCTTCAGGCTTCGAGCTTTGGGCTTCAGGCTTCGAGCTCTAGGCTCTAGGCTCTAGGCTCGTCGCTGTAAGCTTATCTAGCCCTTCAGGCACGCTCCACGTTCCAGTTCGTCGCAGAGCTCCTCTCGCTCCAGCTTGAAAGCAAAACTATTTGCTTGTCTAGCCCTTCGGGCAAGCTTCCGCCCCTAGGTTGCAGTTCCTACGGTCTGATAAAAAAATAGGTTTTAGGTTCTAGGTTCATAGTCTTTAAGTAAACACCTGCGGGCGTAAAGCCCCGTCTACAAAAATCATTTTGAACCACAGAGCACGCGAGGCGCTGCGAGCTACACCGAGAAACAAGTTTGCGCGGCGTAAAGCCCCGCCTACAGGCTATTTAAACCCCGAAGCTCGCAACTCGTCACTTCCTTAATCCCTAACGGCTTATCTTTACCTCTGTGGTAAATAAAATCACT
>NZ_BADX01000143.1:0-91630 GCF_000241365.1 Pseudoalteromonas sp. BSi20480
AGTTGAATTAATTATACTATCGATAGCTTCCCCATAAGAGCGACTCAGAGACACGCCTAATGTTAGCTTTTTCTCTTGTAGTAAATCATACAAAGACACCTCAGCGTCGTTTTTAAGCGATAGCGCATTTGCTAGCTTTTTATGTAGTGCAACAGAGGGAGATAAACCAACAGTAGAGCTTTCTTGTGTAAATACCATTTGTTGCTTTCTGTTTTCGTTTTTATAAAGAGAAAGTACGCACGCGTCATTCGTTTTATCAGAAAGGGTTTGAATTAGCTTACTTGCAGGCACCACAACACGATTGAATTTGATATGAGGTAGTTGGTCTTCGAGTAATTTTATGATTGTTTCGTCGCGGCCTTGGCCCTGATACTTACCATTTAATATATAGTAAGGTGCAAAGTCGTTGGTTAACCAGTTAATTGTTTGAGCATGACAAACTGAAGTTAGAGAGCAACAAAATAAAAGAGTGAAAAGTACACGTAACATTGCAGTAACCAACGAATGTAATTGGATTATTGTTTTAACACTTAAGTATTAAAAAGTAAAATGCCAGCAACAAGGCTGGCATAATATTACGTGTTATCGCGCATGGGATTGCGATATAGCTTTGCTTAGCTAACTTTTAGCCACTTAACAAATTGACGCGCATCGCTAGCTTTTTGAAACAATGCGTTTTTTAAACCTTGTGTATCACTAAAGATAACACGATGTTTATTAACTGAAATTGATTGCACAGGATGTGCTATTTGGATCATAGATCCGTTATATTTATAAGACATAATAAAACTCACTTTATTCTTGTAATTTATTCTGCGCTATTTTTTATAGCAGATTGCAGTCAATAAATTAACGATGTTGTGTTTAGCTTCATTACAGTGTTGACGATCTTTATGACACTTTTACGATGATTGTAAAATTCATCTCGGTATTATTTAAGGGGTACTCGCCGTACAATAACTTAGCTTTCAAATATACGTTGTGCGGGGCTTACTGGATCAGGGTAAATAGGTTAACCGCAGTGGTTTCTTAAAACCAGAGAGGGAATGTAACCTAAATAAATTATGCTCGCAAGTTATTTGTATAGTTTTTGTAGTGTAGACTTTATCAACTGGGTTAAATACTTTGAATTACACCAAAAGGGAATCGTATGCATTACATAATAGTAAGTGATATTTACGGAAAAACACCGGCTTTACATGACTTTTGTAAAACATTAAACACTCAGTTCACCCTTGTTGAACCTTACAGTGGGAAAGAGCAAGCTATTGAAAGTGAAGAACTTAACTATAAAAATTTTATAAAAGCATGTGGCCACAACGTGTATACGGCAATGCTGCATAAACAATTTGATAGACTCACAGAGCCAACAATTTGCATTGCCTTTAGTGCAGGGGCTAGTGCCGCATGGCGAGCCCAGTTATTAACAAGCAATCCACATCTTAAAAAAGTGGTTGGTTTTTATCCATCACAAATACGAAACTACTTAGATTTAGACGCAAGTGTACCCTGTGAGTTTATTTTTCCTTACGATGAGCTGCACTTTGATGTGACTGCTGTTATTAATGAGCTTAATAAAAAACAAAACGTAATTTGCAAACCAACAGATTATTGTCATGGATTTATGAATAAGCGTTCTTTAAATTATAATGAACAGGCTTATCAATACTTTTGTAACAACTTAACTTCAAATGCTTTTTAGCATCTTGGTGATAGACGCCTAACTTTAAAATCAATACAGCTCAAAGTGTGTTTATTAATTTTTTAGTCACGTTTGGAAAGTCAGTGCGGTTTTTATACTCTGCATATAAAGAAGTAAAAATACTACTACGTGAGAGTTTATCAAGGTCTTTGATAAACGTTTTAGCACTTGAACGCGCTGTTCTACAGCATAGTTGATAGGCTTTTATTATCTCAGCAAGGGTTTGACCTTGCTGGTGAAGTGCTAAATCGGCTTCAACAAAAAATGCAGCGCCTGTCCAATACACACGTTGCTGTGCACCTTGATTCCACATATCAGCAGAAAGCTCACTTAAGGGCTGCGACTTTGTTTTGCTTTGTAGTCTACCTCTATTAAACCCAGCATTTAATCGTTGAACAAATTGCGCTTGGGTTATTACACCGCTGTCTCGCATAATTACGTTTTGCATATAACTAGCAAACCCTTCACTTAACCAAAAAGCAGAGTAGGGGAAAAGCGGCAAATATAAATGCGATAGCTCGTGATATAGGGTCCAGTCTTTAGTAAATGCATTTAAACTTGCGTATCTATCAATATGAAGTTCAACCCCATCGGGATTGCTCCGCTTTACCGTTGCCCATGGTACAGGCTCAAATGCAAAATATTGCGGCTTTAAATAAATAGGCAAGGTAGTTTGCTTTAAAGGTCCAAGCGTATTTTTAGTTTTTTTTACACTCTGATCAATCCAGGTAGAAACAACTTGCTGGCCACTTTTAGAAAGCGAGTCTAGCTCGTGTATGTCAACCTCAAGAGCGTAGATGTTTAAAGAGTATAAAAATAGCAACGTCCACAATAATTTCATTAAAACCCCTCTATATTTAAAAACTAATACGAACCGTACACGCTATAAGACCATCCTTTTAACTACATAAGCACATCGTATTTGTTATTTTTTAAACTGATACCAACTATAAAAAGGCAATTAAAGACACGCCTTAATTAACATGGTTTAATCGACCATATACATTGATTTATAGGCTTTAATGATGCAATACCAACATATAAAAATGCCAGAGCAAGGGCAACATATAACGGTAGATGAGCAAGGGCAGTGGGTTATTCCTTCAGAGCCTGTTATTGCCTATATTAATGGAGATGGAGTTGGGCAAGATGTTATGCCCGTTATGAGAAATATTGTAGATTGCGCTATTAAACACTGTTACAAAAACAAGCGGAAAATACATTGGATGCAAGTGTTTAATGGTGAGCAAGCAGCCAAGCTTTACGATGGTGATTGGTTTCCACAAGAAACAATACAAGCAGTAAGAGCCTGTAAAATAGCAATAAAAGGGCCATTAACTACGCCTTTGGGTGGAGGGTTCCGCTCTTTAAATGTTGCTTTACGCCAAGAAATGGATTTATTTGTAAATATGCGCACTATCAAAGGGTTTAGTGCTTTGCCTTCTCCTTTAAAAAATCCTTTTTTAACCAACATTACGGTTCTTCGTGATAGCAGCGAAGATGTATATTCAGGTATTGAGTGGCAAGCAGGGAGCATTGAAAGTGAAAAAATGCTCGACTTTTTATGTGAAGAAATGGGGGTAACACGTCTTCGGTTTTCACAAGATTGCGGCATAGGTATAAAAAATATATCCAAAGAAGGCTCTGAACGATTAACACGTTTTGCTCTTAATTTTGCCCTTAATAACAATCGAGATTCTGTCACTTTTGTTCATAAAGGCAATGTGCTTAAGTTTACTGATGGTGCATTTAAACGCTGGGGCTTTGCACTTGCCAAAAAGGAATTTAATGCTATTGAACACGAAAATGGCCGCTGGCTGAAAATTGAGCGTGCTGGGCAGGCGCCTCTAATAATTAAAGAAGTCATTGCCGATAACATGCTGCAACAATGTTTAATGAACCCTGAGCAGTTTGATGTAGTGGCAACTACGAATCAAAATGGGGACTTTTTAGCCGATATGCTCAGCGCTCAAGTGGGTGGTGTGGGCATTATGCCTGCTGCAAACTTGAATAATGATGTGGCTTTTTTTGAACCTACTCATGGTACATTTGAGCGAATTGCAGGGCAAAACAAAGCGAATCCAAGCAGTAGTATTTTGAGCGCAGTACTCATGCTTAAATTTATGAAATGGGATGAGGCGGCATTAACTATTGAAAATGCTTTAGAAAACACATTAGCAAGTGGGTATGTTACTTTTGATTTAACCCAGCAAGGCATTGATATTTCAAAAACTCATAACTCGACAACCTTAAGCTGCACAGACTTTGCAGATAAAGTTATCGAGCACTTTTAAACACATTCATTATTAAGCTGCTGAGGCAGTTTTAACTGTGTGCACGCATGGGCGATTAATTAACTGTGCGGCACGATGGTAGATGTCGTGTGCATTTGGTTCATCGCATTGTGTACCACTAAGCGTATCCATTAAAGCAACAACAATGATTGCAGGAACCTGGCAGCAATATTCATCAAGTACCGCTTCAGTTGTTTGCGCATCCACATGACAGTGCGGATGGTTTTGCAGTTGGTAAGCGTTCAATAGTGTTTGTACTTCAAGTACATCGTTTGGTTGGTGTTTAGTTTTACGACAAGTACACCCAAACTCATCAACTAATGTCGCCAGTGTTTGGTAAACATCTGTTGTTTGTAATGTTGCTTTAGAACATAACTGCTCTTCAATGAACTGATGTAAGTTAGCGTCGATGAATAACCCGTCTTGGCGTGTGAAAGAAGCTGTTGTCATAATAATTACTCTTAGTTTGTTGGCTTAACTTCACTCTAGCGCTAACTGTATTATTAATGAAATTGTTGTTTTCAATAACTGATATTGATTAGATCAATATTAAGTTTTATTCATTTAATTTACGCTAAATTTATTGGCTTCTTTTTTATTTAATTTGGTGCAAAAAATAAATAAATGCACAAAAGTGGTACAAGTTTCAGCAGAGGGAATATGGGATTCTTGGTTAAGGTGTTGAATTAATTTAAAATAAAAAACATGGTATCGGCTTTGCAAATTACTAATGAGTAAGGTTACTCCCCTTGCTAAGACTTATACGACTCCAAAGCAAAATATCGAGACACTCACTTTATTAAAGTGAGTGTCTCGATGTTTTATTTATTGAAAAATTAGTTTTTAAACGTTGTGTTTCTTACCTCACACCGAGCCCGTCATTTTTAGTATGTATTTACTAGTAAATTGAATGTGTGCTTTTAGATTTTTCAGTATTTTTTGAAAAACGTAATGGATATTTTAAAATTTACCTATCTGCTACTGTTTTAGCGAACTCAAGCATTTCGCGGCGTAACCATTGATGCGCTGGCGCATGGTGAAGCAGTGGGCTCCATATCATTTTTACCTCAATAGGCACTATTTGAAACGGGGGGGGACTTATTACTAAGTTAGTGTGTGTTGTTAATAGCTTAGCTTGCCTGCGTGGTAATGTCGCCACCAGTTGCTCTGATTGGCAAAGTAAACTGGCAATCATGTAGTGGCGGGTAAATACCCTAATTTTACGTGTTTGCTCTAACTGCCAGAGTGCTTCATCGACCCAGCCTAATTTTTGTTTACCTGACTTATTAGTTACTGCGGCTTCAGGGCCCCAACCAGCCCGGTTTACCCAAATATGTTCTTTTTTGAGGTAATCATCGAGTGTGGCGTTTTGTAAAAAAGTATTCTTGGGGTGTGTTAAACAGCAGTAGTTATCGCGCCATACTGTGGCTTGGTGAAACGATCGCGGTAATCCGTTAAAGCGATTAATAGCAAGGTCTATGGTGCCTTTTTCCATGTCTTGTAAGTTAACATCGCTTGGGCTTAAAACGTCAAAATTAATACCCGGATTTTTATTTAATTGCGCTGTTATAAATGGCGCAATTAACGTTGACTCTAAATAGTCGTTTGCCATTATTCTGAAGGTTATTTCAGCCGTAGCGGGGTTGAATTGCTCACTGGGTTGAGTAATTGCTTCAGCCATTTTTAATAATGATTCTATTTCGGGTTTAAGCAGGAGTGCTTTAGCTGTTGGGGTCATTGACCCTGCAGCGCGAACAAGAAGCGGATCTTCAAATAAATCGCGTAATCGCTTTAATGCATTACTCATTGCCGGTTGTGTTAGCGCTAATTTATTGGCGGCTTTAGACACACTTTTTTCGTCTATAAGCACGTTTAAATAGACGAGAAGGTTGAGATCGACGTTACGTATATTCATTAGATCAATCTTATTTATTTGCTGTATTAATTATCTAAATTAAAGCCTGCTTGCTAAGGTGTAAACAATTAATAAAAAATAACCGCCATAACGGGTAAAAATATAAGTGTTGTTAACATGCCAAATACGTTAATCGATGATTCAAATAATGCTCTTCAAAAGGTGATTGCGACTAAGCTTGCACGTGCTGTATTTGCAGGGTTTGATGCGATGTTTGCTGAGTTTTTAAATATAACACTTGGTGCACAAAGCCGGTTTGAGCAGCGCCAATATCATGATGTACAACGTGCAATGCGTGATCGGTTACAAGTTTATGAGCGCCAAGTAAAAAATGTGAGTGAAGCGGTTAAAATAATTGCTTATCAAGAACTAGACTGCCCACACACATGGCAACTAGCTAAAAATATTTATGGGGATATGGTTGAGCACCATGAGAATAAACCCATTGCGCATACTTTCTTTAATTCAACATTTGGTGCTATTTGGGACGATAAAAAAATTCGTACAGTGCATTTATTTGTATTAAAAGCCAAATACCGAAGTGAACCACGCTCATTTGAAAGTTTAGTAAGTAGAATATCGCTTCAAAATGGGTTTGAAACCGCAATTTCACAGCTTATTACTACGCAAATGTTTAGAGTTCCATTTTGCCAATTAAATGCCGATTTAAAGCGCTTAAAGCAAACCCTAATGCAAGGTGCTAAGCATCAATGTAAGCAGGTCTATGAACTGATAAATTTAAACGACGGGTTTATTGAATACGCAAACTCGTTATTTTTTAGAAATAAAGCCTGTTATTTGATTGGCCGTTGTATCGCTAAAAATGGCGATAACATGCCGTTTGCTATTGCCATTTTAAACACCGAAAAAGGCTTAAAAATAGATGCGGTTATGATGGGCGCCGATCAATTAAGCTTATTATTTGGCTTTGCTCGTACTTATTTTATGGTAGATACAGACCAACCCGCGCGTTATGTTGATTACCTCAGTGTACTTATGCCGCATAAAAAGCGTTTTGAATTATTTAACGCTATTGGCTTTATTAAACACGCTAAAACCGAGTTTTACCGCTACAAGGTCGACACCACTAAAAACAGCCCCGCAAGTTTTAAATATATAAACGCACCAGGTACACCTGGCATGGTTATGCTGGTATTTACTATTGAAGGCTCAGATTACGTATATAAAGTAATAAAAGATAAATTTAGTGCACCAAAAACCGCAACTAAAGCACAAGTAAAAGAAAAATATAACTTTGTGAAGCAAGCCGACCGAGTAGGGCGATTGGTAGATACACACGAGTTTAGGTATTTAGCGTTTGATTTGAGCCGCTTTAGTGAAGAACTATTAACGCAGATGAAAACACACATTGGCAGCAGTTTAGTTATATCGGGCAAGGCACTTATTTTAAAACATGTGTATGTTGAACGAAAAATGACACCTCTTAATTTATATATTAACCACTGCGATAAACACGCATTGGACCATGTGATGCTTGATTATGGAAAAGCAATTAAAGATTTAGCTGGGGCGAATATATTTCCAGGTGACATGCTAATGAAAAACTTTGGCGTTACTCGCTGGGGGCGTGTTGTGTTTTACGACTTTGATGAGATTTGCCCACTAACTCAGTGTAATTTTAGAGATGTACCTCAAACACAAAATACATTAGAGGAGTTAAGTAGTCATTCTTATTTTGATATTGATGAAAACGATATATTTCCCAGCCAATTTAAAGTTTTTTTTAGCGCAAATGCTCATGCATTTGAGTGTTTTAACACCCACCACAGTGACTTATTCACAACAACCTATTGGCAACAGTGCCAGCAGCAAATACAAAATGGTTTTTTACCTGATGTTTACCCGTACAAGCAAAGCTGGCGGTTTAAATAGAAATAATTACCCCCATGTTTAAAGTACAACTTTAGTTAAAGCAAAGGAGTGGTAATGAAATATATTTCCCATGAAAGCGGAAACCTTGCACTGAGTGATACCCGTAAACCGCAGCTAAAAAATCATGAAGTGCTTGTTAAAGTGGCTGCAATTGGGGTGAATCGGGCTGATTGTATGCAACGCCAAGGTAAGTACCCAGCCCCAGAAGGTGACAGCCCAATTTTAGGTTTAGAGTGTGCAGGCACTGTGGTAGAGCTGGGTAACGAAGTTGATAAAAGCTGGCTTGATAAACGCATTTTTACACTGTGTGCAGGTGGCGCTTATAGCGAATATGTTGCCGTAGATGCTAAACAATTAATGGAACTACCCGATGATGTAACTATGGTTGAAGGTGCAGCCATAAGCGAGGTGTATTTAACTGCTTTTGGTGCATTATTTGAGCTTGGCAAACTACAACATGGGCAAACGGCATTGATACATGCAGGGGCCAGTGGCGTAGGTGGTGCCGCTATTCAAATTGCAAAAAGTGCAGGGGCAACTGTTGTTATAACCGCAGGTTCTGATGAAAAATGCCAGCACGCAAAGTCGCTGGGAGCAGATCATACAATTAACTACAAAAACACAGACTTTGTAGATTACATGCAAAGCCGTAATTTAACCGCTAATGTAATTGTTGATCCCGTTGCAGGTAGTTATTTAAACAAAAATGCACAAGTTGCTGCCATGGATTGCCAAATAATTATGCTTGCCTTTTTAGATGGACGTTTTGCTGAGGTTGATTTTGCAGCCCTTTTACGTAAAAGGATTTCGTTTCATGCGTCAACCCTTCGTAACCGCAGTATTGATTTTAAACGCCAACTAAGAGATGACTTAGTAGAACGCTTTTACAACGACATAGCATCTAAAAACTATGACTTTAATGTGTACAAAACGTTGCCATGGACACAGGCTCAAGAGGCACATGCAATATTAGAGCGCAACGAAAACGCGGGTAAAGTCGTATTGCTTGTAGAATAACGCTTTATTTTACACGTTATGCCCATATAATTCAGTCATACACACGTTATTATAAAACCAAGGTTAAAAATGAATCCAATAATTGCAATTTTAAAAGAACATAATGTAAGTGATGAAAAAGTAAAAGCGTTATTCGAGGCGTTTACACAAAACCCAATGATGGCTATGGCGCTTGTACAGGAGCTTGGCATACCGCCTGAAAAGCTTCAGCAATTAATGGCTGTTGTTATGACACAACCACACTTAATCAAAGAAGCTACCGATGAGTTAGGTTTAGACTTTGAAAAAGTAAAAGAAGCGAAAGAAAAGCTTAATCAGTAATAAGGTCTAAGTATTCGTTAAAAAGAAGCATAAGCTTACGTTTATGCTTCTTTTTTTGTACATAAATTTTGCTGCTTATTCTTTTGGAAGAAGAACAGTGTCAATTACATGGATTACGCCATTACTTGCTTTAACATCTGGCATCATCACGTTAGCGTCGTTTACCATCACACCCATGTTTGTTTTAATCATTACCGACTGCCCCTGGAGTGTTTTGGCACTATCTAACTTAGCCACCTCTTTTGCCATTATTTTTCCAGCGACAACATGGTAGGTTAGCACTGCCGTTAACTTCTCTTTGTTTTCTGGCTTTAACAGCATCTCAACGGTACCGTCAGGTAACTTTGAGAAAGCGGCATCAGTTGGTGCAAAAATAGTGAATGGTCCTTTGCCTTTTAGAGTATCAACTAAACCGGCTGCTTTTACGGCTGCAACAAGTGTTGTGAACGAGCCATTTTCAACCGCAACATCAACCACATCTTTCTTCATGCCATGATGGTTGGCTTGCGCAGAAAATGAAAACCCTATGCTTGCTGCGGTAATTAAAATTGCGGTGGTTATCTTCTTAAACATGTTAGTTTCCTTTAAGTTAATATTTGCTAAATTCCTAAGATGCTACGCAGCTGAAAATTTAATCGATCAAAAACGTTTTTTGGTCAAACATCTTTTGTTACATCCTTTTTTGAACTGCCAAAGCGCTGTTAGGTCATACCATTACTTGATCAATTAAAGGGAGCAGTTATGAAAGTGCTTTATAAATTTTGGAAAAATAATCGTTCACTCATTGTATTTATTGCCTTAATGAGTGTGTTTAGAAGTGCAGTAGCCGACTGGTATGAAGTGCCTACGAGCTCAATGAAACCTACAATTGAGCAAGGAGATAGAATTTTAACAGACAAAATGGCGTACGACTTACGAGTGCCTTTTACGCATATTTCTTTGCTTAAAATTAATGAACCACAAACAGGGGACATTATTGTATTCGACTCACAAGCGGCAGATAACCGATTAATTAAACGTGTTATTGGTGTACCTGGTGATACCGTTTCTTTGGTAAATAACGAATTAATTATTAATGGCAAAAAGCTTAAATACGAACATGTGCAAAATAATATCGATTCGGTTGATAAAGTAGAGATATTAAACACTAAGAAGCACACCATTAGGATAGCAAATGTACCATCCCAATTAGCTGGCTTTGAAATGATCACCATTCCAGATGATTACTATTTGGCAATGGGGGATAACCGTGACAATAGCGCAGACTCTCGCGTAATTGGTTTAATCCCTCGTGGTGAACTACTTGGAAAAGCAAATAAGGTCATTGTTTCGCTTGATTACGATAATTACTACATACCAAGAAAAGAGCGTGTTCTGCTCTCTTTAAACTAAGTGCATTTAGATTTGTTTGAACAGAGTATTAAGTATTTGATGTAATTTAAGTTTGAACAATACCTAGTGATTACAGCAAATTAAAGACCTTTAATCAGTGGGTATGTCAGTTAAATAGTCATGAACTAACTGGGTAAGAGCTTGCTTGTCAGCGTGGCTAGTAATCACTTTTGAAAAATCACTACTAATGGCTACACCGCAAGCCCCTGCGTCAAACCACTGAGTAATGTTATTTAAATTTATCCCGCCAACGGGCATTAAATTGGCGCTATCAAATGGACCTTTTAATGCCTTAAAATAGTCAACTCCCATGCTACCTGCTGGAAATACCTTAATAATATCCGCATTATACTCAATCGCGTTAGCGATATCTGTTGGCGTTAAAGCCCCCATTAAAACAGGTAAATTACACTGATGGGAAACTGACACAATACGCTTATCAGTATTAGGGGTTACTATAAACTGTGCACCCGCATTAATGGCTCGTTGAGCTAGTTTAGTATTTGTGATGGTGCCTGCACCCACCAAAATATGTTGATGACGAATACGTGCATTTTTAATTTCTTGCTCAAACCCTGGTGTATTAGAGGTGATTTCAAGCACTTTTATACCAGCCTCAACTAAGCAATCGACAAGTGGTGCAACATCTGATTGCTTTTTTAAGCGGATAATAGCGACTATTTTGTGCTTTAAAATTTTGTTGCGAGTTACAGTCTTTTCTTGAGAAACCGTGCTAGGCATTGTATTACTTTTTTATTATTTATTGGTCGATGGTACAAAAAATCGATAAAAGTCGCAAATAGGATAAAATAACATATAAAAAAACCGCTGAGAGTCAGCGGTTATTTTATTCATATGTGTAAATTTACATTACACGCATTCCTGGCTCTGATCCGTCGTCTGGATTAAGAATATAAATTTCTTTTCCGCCAGGGCCTGCAGCAAGTACCATACCCTCAGACATACCAAAACGCATTTTACGCGGTTTAAGGTTTGCAACCATTACTGTTAGCTTACCTTCAATGTCTTCAGGAGCGTATGCTGATTTAATGCCTGCGAATACTTGACGCGTTTCGCCGCCTAAATCAAGGGTTAGCTTCAGTAGTTTGTCGGCGCCTTTTACATGCTCTGCTTTTGCAATTTTAGCAACACGAAGGTCTACCTTTGCAAAATCGTCAAACTCAATTTCTTCGCTAATAGGTTCTTTTGCAAGAGGGCTATTTGGGTCAATTGTTACTTTAGGCTCTAGGCTTTCTTTAGATTCTTCAACCATTTTGTTTACTTTGTCCATTTCTACGCGTTGCATTAATGGTTTAAATTTATTGATTGAGTGGCTTACTAGTGGCGTCTGTACTGCATCCCAAGCAAGATCATCGTTTAAAAACGCTTCTACGTTTTGGGCCATAGCCGGTAGTACTGGTTTTAAATAGGTAATTAAAACACGGAACAAGTTAAGGCCAAGCGAACACACATCGTGAGCTTCTTGTTGCTTAGTTTCGTCTTTAATTAATACCCATGGTGCTGCGCCATCAATAAATTGGTTTGCTTTGTCGGCAAGGGCCATAATTTCACGAATTGCGCGACTGTATTCACGGTTCTCAAAATGGGTGGTAATACTTGGCGCGGCAGCTTGGAACTCTTCTAGGAGCTCTGGTTGCATAATAGTTGGGCTTAATTTGCCATCAAACTTTTTGGTAATAAAGCCTGCGCAACGGCTCGCTATATTAACGACTTTACCAACCAGATCTGAATTAACACGTTGTGCAAAGTCTTCTAGGTTTAAATCAAGGTCGATAATACCGCTGTTTAATTTTGCAGCGTAATAGTAACGTAAGTATTCTGGATTTAGGTTGTCTAGGTAGGTACGCGCTTTAATGAACGTGCCCTTTGACTTAGACATTTTTTCGCCATTTACAGTAACAAACCCGTGTGCAAATACGTTAGTTGGTTTTCTAAATTTAGCACCTTCTAGCATGGCTGGCCAAAATAAGCTGTGGAAGTAAATAATGTCTTTACCAATAAAGTGGTAAAGTTCTGCTTCTGAGCCTTCAGCCCAAAATGCGTCAAAATCAATCCCTTTTTTATCACACAGGTTTTTAAAGCTGGCCATGTAACCAATTGGCGCATCTAGCCATACGTAAAAGTATTTACCTGGGGCATTTGGAATTTCGAAACCAAAGTAAGGCGCATCACGGCTGATATCCCACTGTTGTAAGCCGTCAGTAAACCATTCGTCTAGCTTGTTAGCCATTTCTTGTTGAATAGTACCTGAGTGTAGCCATTCTTTAAGCATGCCTTCAAATGCTGGTAGGTCAAAAAAGTAATGCTCAGAATCTTTCAAAATAGGCTCGGCACCTGACATAACAGAGCGCGGGTTTATTAATTCGGTTGGGCTGTAAGTTGCGCCACACGAATCACAGCTATCGCCATTTTGATCTTCAGACTTACACGTTGGGCAAGTACCGGTTACAAAGCGATCAGGTAAAAATATGCCTTTTTCTGGGTCAAACAATTGCGAAATAGTGTGCTTTTTTATATGGCCCGCATCGTTTAAACGGTTGTATATTAATTCACTAAATTCTTTGTTTTCTTGGCTATGCGTGCTGTGGTAATTGTCAAACTTAATGTTGAAATCAGCAAAGTCGCGTTGGCGTTCAATGCTCACATTTTTTACCATTTCTTCAGGTGTGATCCCTTGCTTCTGTGCATTAAGCATGATTGGTGTGCCGTGGGCATCGTCTGCGCAAACATAATACGTTTCATGGCCTTGAAGTTTTTGAAAACGTGACCAAATATCAGTTTGAATATATTCCAATAAATGACCTAAGTGGGTTGGGCCATTTGCATAAGGTAATGCGCTGGTAATCAGGATCTTTCGCTGTGCCATAATCATTCCGAATTGAGGATAAAATACCGTTTTTACTATTTAAACGGCTGTTATCATTAATTTATCTATAAACAGGTGGCTATGCGCGCACACTGCTTATGGATTTTTATTAATTGACTGGTGTTAATGACCTGAATGTTACATAATTCCGAGGCACTTTTCATCAAAGAAACGCTATTTAATTGCTATGTTTGGACTGTCGAAACTTTTCTCTTCTAAATCGGTGCAAAAACAACCGATTATTGCTGCTTTAGCGGCTTATCGTAGTGCGGCCTTTGCCGTAGGAATTGACGAAAGCTTTATTGAGTCAATTTCTGAAAACGACGATAAATCAATACAAATTAGTCTTACTTTACCTTTTGCTGCGCAATCAGAAATCCCCCTTGTAGAGCAGCATGTCCGTGATGTTTTAAATATTGAAATCTCAATAAAGGCTAAGGTTGATATTCAAGAGCCTGCAAAGTTTAAAGGAATTAAACACATTGTACTTATTGCTTCAGGTAAAGGTGGGGTAGGTAAATCGACTACAGCTGTTAATTTAGCCGGTGCGTTAAAAGGCGAGGGAGCAAACGTTGGTATTTTAGACGCTGATATTTATGGTCCTTCAATACCTATGTTGTTGGGCCTTGTTGGTGCTGAGCCAAAAACAAAAGATAACAAACAATTACTACCGTTTGATGCCAATGGCATTAAAGCCCAATCTATTGGCTTTTTAGTACCCAGTGATGACGCAACAGTATGGCGAGGCCCAATGGCATCGGGTGCACTTAGCCAATTACTGAACGAGACTGATTGGGGCGAGCTCGATTATTTAATTGTAGATATGCCCCCAGGTACAGGTGATATACAACTTACTATGAGCCAAAAAGTACCTGCCAGTGGGACTGTTATTGTAACTACGCCTCAAGATTTAGCACTTGCTGATGCCCAAAAAGGCATTGCAATGTTTAATAAAGTAAATGTGCCAGTACTTGGTTTGATAGAAAATATGAGCCATTACGTTTGCAGCCACTGCGGTGAGGCAAACCATGTATTTGGCAAAGAAGGCGCACAAAAACTAGCCCACAAGCATGGCGTTCCGGTACTTAGCCATATTCCCCTTGCCATTGATATTAGAGAGTACTCTGAGCAAGGAAAACTTATTGCTAGCGATAACAATGCGGCAATAAGCAAAACATACAGCGCAGCAGCTAGGCTTATAGCCAGTACGCTATATTATCAACAGCATCACAACAGTATAGAAATTGTGATTACAGAAGATTAAAAGCATGAGACTTTCAGATACACATATTAAAGAACACCTAAAAGATGGCCGAATAGTTATAGAGCCTGCTCCGAGTAGTGAGATGATATCGGGTGTGACAGCAGATTTACGTCTTGGTAATAAATTTAGAACGTTCAATGCCCATAATGCAGCCTACGTTGATTTAAGTGGTCCAAAGGATCAACTCAATAAAGCCATGGAATCAATCATGAGTGAGGAAATTGAGCTTGCAGACGGTGAAGCGTTTTTTTTACATCCAGGTGAACTCGCACTTGCAATCACTTATGAAAAAGTAACGCTACCTGCCGATATTGTAGGGTGGTTGGATGGGCGCTCATCGCTTGCGCGTTTAGGTTTGATGGTGCATGTAACAGCACACCGAATTGATCCCGGCTGGAGCGGTAATATTGTATTAGAGTTTTACAACTCAGGAAAATTACCCTTAGCGCTGCGCCCAATGATGAAAATTGGCGCTATGAGTTTCGAAATGCTCTCAGGGCCTTGTGAAAACCCGTATAACATTCGTAAAGATGCTAAATACAAAGACCAGAGTAGCGCAGTTGCAAGTCGCATAAGTGATGAAAACAGCTAAACCTTATTGGGTAAATTATGAAGCGCATAACCCAATAGTTGAAAATAGTGGTTAAGCGCTTTATTTGCCTTGGTGGTATGTTGTGCTGGTGGGTAAATTAAATTACTGGATTGCAAACCGTCCACCAAAAAACTGTTTTTTATATTTGGGTGTGCATATATACAGGCTTCAAAACAGCGAGCTGCAATTTCTTCAGGCATACTCATATAATTCATATTATGGGCTTGGTCGTGTTTAATACATGCTTGCACAAATTCATTGGCATTTTCGCCACTTGCATCTAAAAATACTTCTTTATAAAAGCTGTTCAGTGCGTCATTGAGTGGGTGCATTAAATTTGGTGTATTTGAAAGCCAAAGCTTTGAAGCAAATCCATAGCGTGGTATTACTTTAAATAAATGTTCACTAATGTGGTGATCGAATGCATGAAACCACTCATGCGCGAGCGCACCACCGCCCGCATTTTTAGCAAGTGCTAATGTTTGACTGCCTGCATTGTAATGCGCTTGCACACCTTTTTGACCACCGTGCCCAAATGCAAAATTTAACTTTCCGCGCAGACCAATTGCTTTAGGTGGTAAGTGCAGTATTTGCGCCAGGTCGGCCAGCGCATCGTAAATTAAATTAGCGCTAATATAGCGCTCTTCTTTGGTTACCCATTTACCAACCACCATTGATCTGAACCCAAACGTGGTTCTTATATCGCTAAAATCAACTTGGTCATCAAAGCGATAGTCGGGGCCTTGACGAGTAAATCCTCGTTTTAATCTATTTGGGTAATGTCGCATCTGTTTATCAAAAGCTAAATTTAATTTAAGTAACGTGCTTTTACGTGCTCAGGCATATGTTGGGTTTGTTTATTAATTAATTCTTCTAATAAAGTAAACAAAGGCTCTGGGTTTAAATGTTCTATTAAGCTTAAGCTATGAGCAACGGCTTCAAGTGTAGAGAGGCTATCGTCACGGGGCGCTTTACGAATTATATAACGATTTTTAGGTGGTTTATTAAAACTCACTGTTCTAAATTGATTGAGTGCAGGGGTGAGTTGTAAAATTTTATAGGCTTTTTTCCATGTTCCATCGATTACAATTAAATGAGTGATGTGTTTATGGTTTGTAGAGTTTGGTTCATCTAGGTAGGTGGCATTTTCGTTTGGGTAAAGCAGTACTGTTGATTCTTTTGGCAAACTATTTAACATACTAAAGTCAGCACTGTTTTCACCTTTGATGATTTCGCAATCAGTTAGACTTAAGTCGAGTAATTTAGCCGTGTTTTTTGCTATTTTTTCTTCGCTGGGGTGTTGTAGAATAATAACTTTAACTTTGTTAGTTATTGTTTCAATAGCGCTGCATACACAGGTATTAAGTGCAAAATTACAATGAGTACAAAGAATGCGTGCCATTTTAAAAACTTTCTCTCTATTATTAACTTGTAAATTATACATTTATGAAAGCAATTAAGTTGGTTTTTTTTCATTTATCAATATACAGTAGTTATATCAAATACAATGAACATGGATAGTTGAAGGAATTAAATAATGACAGACATTACCATAGATACATCAGCGTTAGAGAATATGAAATCTTTATTGGGCGAGCAGTTTGCTGATACGCTTGATTTTTGTTGTGCCGAGTTTGAACGTCTGGGCTCTGAAGTTATGGCAACCATTGGTAAAGATAAAGAGGCAGCGATTCGTCATTCTCATAGTTTAAAATCAAATGCCGCGCAGTTTGGTGCGTCTAGTTTAGCTGATGTTTCGCGCACCATAGAGTTAAGCTTAGTTGATGATGACTTAGCTAAAGCGATGGATGCTTGTGCCAACTTAATGCCACAGGTAGAAGGCTCTCAAACAAAATTTAAACAATGGTTAGATGCACAATAGTTAACGTGAATTAATTTCAGTTTTAAGCTGTTAAATTTACTGGTGTTATATATTTACTCGGTTAGTCTAGTAGGCAACCGGGTTTTTATTGTTGAGATAAAATAGACCTTACTTATAAAACTCAAATTACAAAGGTCATCAGGCGCCAGCTAGTAGAGGTAAAATGTCAGATATAAAAAAGAGTCATAAATTAGAAGGCGTATGTTATGACATTCGTGGACCTGTTTTAGCTCAAGCTAAAAAAATGGAAGACGATGGTCAAAAAGTCTTAAAATTAAACATCGGTAATCCAGCTGCATTTGGTTTTGATATGCCTGAAGATATGCATCGCGATATTATCCGTAACCTGTATTCTGCCCAAGGTTATTGTGACTCTAAAGGACTTTACTCAGCCAGAGTAGCTGTTTACCAGCATTATCAACAACGTGGGTTAAACAACTTAGACGTTGATAACATTTATATTGGTAATGGGGTAAGTGAACTAATCCAAATGATCACTCAAGCTTTGCTTAACAACGACGATGAAGTGCTTATCCCCGCGCCAGATTATCCGTTATGGACTGCGTCAGTTAAGTTAGCGGGCGGTAATCCCGTTCATTATTTATGTGATGAAGAGCAAGATTGGTTTCCTGATATAGATGACATAAAAAGTAAAATCACCTCTAAAACCAAAGCCTTGGTATTAATTAACCCGAACAATCCCACTGGTGCGGTATACAGTGATGACCTGCTTAAGCAATTAATAGATATTGCGCGAGAGCACAAGTTACTGTTGTTAAGCGACGAAATTTACGAAAAGATTTTATACGATGGAATTAGCCACACTTCAATTGCTTCATTGTGTGATGATGTGCCAATGATTACTTTTAATGGTTTAGCTAAAACTTACCGTGCTGCTGGGCTAAGAATGGGGTGGATGGTTTTAAGTGGTAAAACATCAGCCATGGACGACTTAAGTAAAGGGTTAGATATACTCTCGTCAATGCGTTTATGCGCTAATGTACCTGCCCAATATGCAATTCAGCAGGCATTAGGTGGTGTGCAATCAATTGATAACTTAATTAATCCGGGCGGGCGATTATACGAACAACGTGATATTGCATGGCGCGGTTTAAACGCGATTGAAGGGATTAGCTGTAAAAAGCCAAAAGGCGCTTTATATGCGTTTGCCAAGGTTGATACTGCACACTTTAATGTAAAAAACGATGAGCAAATGATGTTTGATTTGCTCAAGGCCGAAAAAATATTGTTAGTGCATGGGCGTGCGTTTAATTGGCCAGAGCCTGATCACTTTAGGTTAGTGTTTTTACCTAATAAGGATGACTTAACTGATGCCATGCAAAAAATGCAGCGTTTTTTTAAAGATTATCGCCAGTTATAAAACGTTATAAAAAAACGAGCCTGTTGGCTCGTTTTTGTTTTTAAAGGCGTGTTATTAATATGCTTTATCTACTCTTACGGTGTTATCGCCTAAATAAACTAACCTCACATTATCGCCTTTTTGAAATCGCATACCTTGGTCTAGGTCTTGAACTACCATAAATTGGTCGCCATTTTCTACCTGAATTAGTAATTCAACTAACTGAGTTTGTTTGTAATAGCTACCTTGCTGACTATTGTTAGCAACGCTACCACCGATAACTGAGCCTAAAATTGTGGCTATAGCACGACCGCTGCCACCACCAAATTGATTACCAATAACACCACCAATAAGTGCGCCACCAAACGTTTTCCAGCCGTTCTTTTTGTCTTGTATTAGTTCTTGCTCGCTGATGTTTCGTACTGATTTAATGTCACCAAACAACACTTTTTGAACTGCTACGGCTTTATTGCGCTCGTATTTAGCAAAAGTGGGTGCACTTAATGTAAGTAAAGCGCACATAATTACAGCAATTGCTTTCATAACTTACTCCTATCGGCTTACCAGCCAAAGGTTGATTTTTCTTTGGTTTTGCGAATTTCAGTTTCGTCCGCCCATTCAATAAGTCCGCTTTTCATATCCATTAAACGCATTGTGAATTTATAATATACGTCTGATTTATCTGCATTTGTTTTAACAATGCTTGATAAGTTGCCATACAACATGTATTGCGCACCAATTTGTTGTCCAAATGCAACCGCTGTTGCTGGGTTCACTAATGCATCTTCGTTTTGAAAGGTTAGCTGTTCACGTACAGCTTCAACACGTGTCATGTCTACAAAGCGAAACTTACCGCTGCGTAGCATTTGCGTTGAGATAGAATCAGTGATTGATTCTGTATCAATATGCTCACTGGTTTTGTTTTTAATACGTTCCACAAACACAACAGGACGGTTATTTTGAGTCATGGTTCCCACCACTGGCGAGCTTAGTAATGAGTCGGTCATTTGGCTCGCGACTTTTTGTAAATCGGTAGAACCAAAATTTATATCAGTTGTTTCAACTGCTTGAGCGTCACCATAGCTAACTACGGCTTTGTTAGCACAGCCGCTTAAGATCAATGCGCTGAGCCCGACCAATGCGTAGGTGGATGCTGTTTTAAATGTCGTGTTCATAATAGTTTCCTTTAATCTTTAAATTCTTGAGATTCAGTTGATACTTTTCTAACTGCCAGTGAAAATGTAACAGCATCAGAGCTAGGCGCTAAACCTGGTAATTGTGTATTAGCAAAACCAAATAAAGTTAATGGCTGCCACGGTGAATGATTTCCTTTAATCAAAAATCCATCTTTATCAAACCATTTAAATTGATACTGTAAATATTGTGACTTTTTATATTGGCTAGATAGGGTAACCACGACATCCGTTAACTGATTTGTTTGACGCGTTTTAACGTCGGTAATGGCGAGTTTTTCACCTAAATCAGGGTTATCCACTCTAAGTTGATCATTAAAATTTCCTTTATTTTGTTCAACCGCTATACCTGATGTGTCAGGCTGTGTTGCACAAGCACTTAGCAATAAAACGGCACACATTGGCACTATGTATTTCATGGTGTCTCCTAGAGTTGAACTACATGGTAGTTAAAATAGTTATTAATAGAGGTTAGGTAAATTAAAGTTAACCCTTGCTTACTAACGGTAAAACTAATAGGCGGTTGATTGCCTATATTTAATATATGTTCACCTGCTGTCAGACTTTGACGCGCTACAGAAATTTGATTTGGTAATGTAAGCCAGCTTCGGGTGTCGGCTTGCTCTGACGCTAAATTATATATATTGGCTAAAATGTTGCCTACATCTCCTGCGCTGCGCGCAAGCTCAGCGCGAACTTTTTCTTTAGTTATGAGCCGTAATACTTGGCGTGTAATTTTGCCTGGTATTTCTTGTTCAAGAGTTTTAGCGGCTAGGGCTTCTAAATAAACTAATGGCGCTAATGCTACTTCTTGTCCAGCAATATTCACATTTTGTATTGGGCTAATGTAAGCACTGTCTTTATATACGGGCATAGCAAGGCTATAAAAACGAACATCACCTTTACTTGTATCAATCGGTAGTCTTAATTTAAATTCAGTTTGTTTGGGCACGAAACCTTGTTCAAGTAATACGATTACTTCACCATGGTTAGGCTTTAAAGTGCTAAGTTCGCCAAAACGTTGTGTGTATTCGTCAAATTCTTGATGAAACCCTTGTTTTTTAGCTAAGCGAATTACATCTTGCTGTAAATATTTATTATTTGGTTGAATAGCTAACGCTTTTTTGTAGTCTATGTAGGCGTCGTCAAACTGTTTTGCACTTTGGTAAAGCAAAGCCGATAAGTAAAAAGTGTATGCGTTTTGAAAGCCGTTTTTAACATCTCTTGTCACATTATTCATACTTGGATAATGCTGCTGCGCTTCATTTTTTTCTGAATCTATTTCTGCTTCATTCTCGCTAAGCGCATCGGCTTGTACTTTATTAGCTCGGCGAATTTCGACCAGTGCGCCTTCAATATCATTTTTATAAACATAGTTAAGTGCTTTATAACTATGAAGCATGCTCATCTCGTAAGCAGGCGGTACATAGGTAATTGCCGAGTCATTCGTAAATAATGCATTACTTTGTTCAAGCCCGGCACTTAGTTGAATCTTTGCAGCTTGGCGTTTCGTTTGCATTTGAGCATATACGTTTTCGAATTTGCTTTGAGCGTTATCAGCTGAATTAGTAAGGTCGTTGATACGCGCTTGCTCAAGTTGGTTAAGCAAGTAACTACTGTGTATAGTGCTATTGTCTGCAATTAACGATTTAGCTTGTTGTGGGTTATTATTTTCAATAGCATTTCGCACTGGCGTCATTTGTGTGGCGTAATCGTTAAACAGGTCGTTAAACCCTATAGAGCTACAACCACTTAAAATAAAACAAACGCTTAAAATTATACTTCTGCGCACACAGCACTCCTTTTAATCTACTTAAGCAGGTTAACACACTCACTTTAAACAAGAGTGTGAAACATTGTAAAAAAACGTAGAGCCATATCATCGTTAAGGTAAATATGCATGTTCTATGTGAATAAGGCGTGAATTTAGTAATGTGTGAAATAGACAGCGAAAAGTTAAGGTCTTATTAAGTTGAAAGTTTTTGCACACTTTGCCTTATGCTGTATAAATAACTTACTTTTATAGCAGTTTAAGTTATTTAACTACTCACCCATAAAAACAGATTATTTAACAACCAGATTTAGGTTAAAAAGGATTATTTTGAAAGCAGCTATATATACATTTATTGCTTTAATAGCATTTGCCGCCAATTCTTTATTTTGCCGAATGGCATTAGCTGAGGGGTATATAGATCCCTATAACTTTACCATCATTCGTTTATTAAGCGGTGCTGCATGTTTAGGTATTATTATGAGCGTTTATACTTATAATCTAAAACGTAATGGGTCATTTAATGATGCTATTTTAAGTGATACAGGGAGTTGGCGAAGTAGCATTAGTTTACTTGTTTATGCACTTAGTTTTTCGGTGGCCTACGTTGAGTTAGATACCGGAACAGGCGCTCTGATTTTATTTTCAGCCGTGCAACTTACGATGATTGGTTGGGGTATATATAAAAAAGAACAATTAAGCGCCGTGCAGTGGGCTGCTTTTTTGATTGCTGTTACGGGGTTTGCTTATTTGATGCTGCCCTCAGCGGCGGTGCCCTCGCTAATAGGAGCGGGATTGATGGCCATAAGCGGTGTTGCTTGGGGTATTTACAGTATACGTGGCAAAGTATGTGTATCGCCATTGCGAACGACAGGGTTTAATTTTATTAGAAGTTTAGTAGCGCTCCCCATCTTATTACTTGTTAGTATGAGCTACTTTAACGCACTTACCATACAAGGCATTTTACTCGCGAGCGCTTCTGGCGCTTTAGCCTCTGGCATTGGCTATAGTATTTGGTACGTTGCAATGCCATTACTTAAAAGCACGCAGGCTGCGGTTGTGCAATTGTGTGTGCCGGTAGTTGCAGCGTTTGCAGGCGTTATTTTTTTACAAGAACAATTAACGGTTGAATTTGTTATCGCCAGCTTAGTTATATTAACAGCGGTACTCATATTTATTTTAAATAAAAAGAAGGAGTAGTCCTTCTTTTATGGTGGACTAACGTTGGTCACAAAGCGCTTATAAAGTGAAGGTAAGTGCGCCAATACGGCACTTTTACCAAGTAGTTCACTGTTTTCAATGCATTTTCGTAAAGCACTTTCAGTTAGTTGAATACTTAGCAATTGTGATTGCTTAATGTGGCTAATATGCCAAAGTTCAGGAGCTACCCCGTTTAAATCTTCGCGATAAGGCCGATAAAAACCAAATTTCTCAAGGTGAATACCGAGCCATTCACTAAATGCTGAAAAGGGACCGTTTTTCTCATATTCATGAGGAGATAACTGCAGTTGATAATCGTCACTAACACTGGCTTTGTCGTACACATCCAAATCGGTACCAAAATGGTGCCTACTTGCCCCAGGTAAAGCTGAATAACGCATAATTGCAATACACTTATCAATGTCATTTAAGTTCGTTAAATCAACAACCTTTTGTTGTGAATTATAAACAGGCCTTTGTCCGGAAAATTTGTTATTCCAAATTAGCGCCTGACGGTCAAAATCTCTAAAGCTTGATGCAATAGTTAAGTCAAACCCAGCTTGTTTAGCTGCGTTTTGTAGCGCTATAAAATCAGCAGTGATAGCGCTATGCAAACGATGGCTTTGTATTTTAGTTAAATGTGTATCACTTTGCCCTGTGACACACGCTATCGTGGGTACTTCTAAATCAGTCATTAGGTTAACAATTGCTCAAGTATTTGCTCGTAAATGTCGGTGAGTTTAATTAAGTCATCTGTACTTACGCACTCATCCACTTTGTGAATGGTGGCATTACGAGGCCCAAGCTCAATGACTTTAGCACCGGTTTGTGCAATGAAGCGACCATCAGAGGTTCCCCCCGTGGTTTCTAAATTGGTTGCTAATCCTGTCACAGACTCAATAGCATTAACGGTTGCGTCAACGAGTGGACCATGTTCTGTAATAAATGGGAGACCATTTACAATCCAGTTTAACTCGTAGTTTAAGTTGTGTTTTTGTAAAATGTCGATTACACGCTGTTGTAATTGTTGATGTGTGACTTCGGTGCTAAATCTAAAATTAAATTGCACATCTAGCTCACCAGGGATCACATTACCTGCACCTGTGCCGCCGTTAATATTTGATATTTGAAAGCTGGTTGCCGGAAAAAAATCATTCCCTTTATCCCACTGGGTTTGGCTAAGCTCTGTTAATGCTTCAGTGGCTAGATGAATAGGGTTTTGAGCCAGGTGAGGGTAGGCAACATGTCCTTGAATACCTTTAACTTTTAAGAATCCGGTAAGCGAGCCGCGTCGGCCATTCTTAACTACATCACCTAAGACATCCCGAGATGAAGGTTCGCCAACCAAACACATATCAATTTTTTCACCGCGAGATTCTAGTGTATCAATAACTCGGGTGGTTCCATTTATAAATGGTCCTTCTTCATCAGAAGTGATCAAAAAAGAAATTGATCCTTTGTGGTTCGGGTATTTAGTTACAAAACGCTCAGTAGCTACAATCATGGCAGCAAGCGAGCCTTTCATGTCGGCAGCTCCTCGACCATGCAATAAACCATTTTCTACCAGCCCTGAAAAAGGTGGGTGCTGCCAGTTTTTTGCGGGACCCGTAGGCACTACATCTGTGTGTCCTGCGAAACAAAAATGCGGCGACTGGTCGCCTTTACGCGCCCAAGTATTTAATGTATCAGTAAAAAATAGTGACTCTATATTAAAGCCGATCGCTTCAAGACGTTCGTTCATCATTTGTTGACAGCCGGCATCTTCTGGGGTGACAGATTCACGCTGTATCAAGGCTTGTGCAAGTGCAATTACTTCATTCATTATTTAAAAATCTCATCGTATTGCGCGACTTTAAAGCCTAAATAAAAGTCAGTACCGTTAACTAATACTGGTCGCTTTATCATAGCGGGCTGCTGAACTAATAATTGAATAGCATTTTGCTTAGTCAAATTTTGTTTTTGCTCGTCACTTAGAGCTCTGTATGTAGTTCCACGTTTATTGACTAATTGTTCCCAATCTAATTTATCAGCAAATTCAGCGACCATTTGTTCATTAATACCCTCTTTGCGGTAATCGTGAAAGGTAAACTCAATATTATTATCTGTAAGGTGTTTTTTAGCTTTTTTAATCGTGTCGCAGTTACTAATTCCGTAAAGAGTGATCATAAGTTACTTCTTTTTAATAATAGTTAATAAGGTGTCTTCAGCTGCTTTTACATGCAGGTGTGAATAATGAAAAGTGCCCAGGTTGTGACCATTAAGTAATATTAAACTTCCTAGCATAGGGGAGTCTAATTCTCTTAGGTCAAAATAAGCAAGTCGTTGGCCTTTGAGTACTTGGCTGCCATTTAACTGTGCTATATGGGTATGCGTAATTGCTGCAGAGGCAGGTAAGGTTAAATTAATGAGTATTTTTAAACCATTTTTAGCCTGCAAAATAAATTCAGTTCCTGCGTTTTTAACCTGCAGTAAAACCCCATCAAAGGGGGCTAAAATTTTATGACTGGTTGCTTGCACCATAACACCGGGGCCAAGTGTACCAAAACTGAACAAAGGCTCTGGGTGATTACTTAATTCTACTACCTTTCCCGTAAAAGGACTGGTGATATTAATAGCATCACGGGGGATTTTATTTTGTGCAATAAGCTCTATTGGTTGTGCTTTCATAAATTAGTTTGTCACCACATTATAGCCATCTTTTTTTAGTGCTGTGATTGCCTGGGCCGCTGTTTGTTTTTTACAAGTATGTAGTCAGTATCGTAAGTTGAAATAGAAAAGATAGATATTTGTGCTTTAGCTAACACGCCAGAAATATTAGCCATAATTCCTGTTAACGAAAACCCTAAAGGGCCAATAACTTCTAATGCTTGCCAATCAGATTCTGTATCCAGGCTGTGTAATTTAAAACTACTGGGGCATACAATTGATAGTTCGTCATGGGTTTTTGAGATAAAAAACAACGGAAGTTTTAACAAAGCAGCAGGGATATCAGCATCAATATCTAAACTATGTATAGACAAAATAGTGCTGTGTAATTGTAATGTTTGTTTTGACATTAAAAACCTGCGGTACAGCAAAGACGATTTATTAATAGTATAGATTATTAAAGATAAATTAAAGCGGTAACTCACCGTAACTAAGCTGCAAAATATGAGCTACTTATACTTACCCACAATTTCTGTGGATAACTATGGGGGTTGAGAGGTATAAATAGCCTAACTAACTAATTTATAATTAGAAATTAGCTAGGCTATAAAAAGCACATGTTAATTAAAGCCTTTAATTAAGTGCTTCGACTTGCGCTGCTTGAATAGCGGTAAGTGCGATTGTGTATACAATGTCATCAACTAATGCACCACGGCTTAAATCGTTGACTGGTTTACGCATACCTTGAAGCATTGGACCAATACTGATGAGGTCTGCGCTTCTTTGCACGGCTTTATAGGTTGTATTACCGGTATTTAAATCAGGGAAAATAAATACCGTTGCTTTACCTGCTACGGGGCTATTTGGTGCTTTTTTAAGCGCAACGTTTTCCATAATTGCTGCATCGTACTGAAGGGGACCATCAATAATCAAATCGGGACGTTTTTGTTGAGCTATTTTGGTTGCCTCTCGCACTTTTTCAACGTCGGCTCCTGTACCAGATGTACCTGTACTGTAGCTGATCATGGCAACACGCGGCTCTATACCAAAAGCTGCAGCTGAGTCAGCTGACTGAATCGCAATGTCAGCAAGTTGCTCAGCATTTGGATCTGGGTTAATTGCACAGTCTCCGTAAACGAGTACCTGATCAGGCAGCAACATAAAAAATACCGACGATACAAGCGATGAGCCCGGGGCCGTTTTGATGAGCTGTAATGGCGGTCTAATTGTATTAGCGGTTGTGTTAACTGCTCCTGAAACAAGTCCGTCAACTTTGCCTTGTTCAAGCATCATAGTACCCAGTACTACGTTATCAAGTAATTGTTCTTGCGCTACAACAGCAGTGAGACCTTTGCTTTTTCGGATTTCGACCATAGGCTCGACATAATCATTAATGATGCTGCTTGGTTCTACAATACTTACATTTTCGTTGAGCTCTATACCTTGTTGCTCAGCAATACGCATTATTTCTTCGCGATCACCTAATAAAATGGTTTTTGCTATACCGCGTTGCCCACAGATAGCAGCCGCTTTAATAGTTCTAGGTTCGTTGCCTTCAGGTAAAACAACCGTTTTGCCTGCTTTACGGGCTTTATCTGTAAGTAAGTATCTGAAAGCTGGTGGTGAGAGTTTACGTGTTTTCCCTACATTTTTTGCCAGTGAGTTCAGCCAATCTGAGTCAATATATTCAGCATTGTGGCTTTTCACTTTTTCTATACGTTGGTCATCATCGCTTGGCACTTCCATATTAAAGTTATGAAGTAACAACGATGTTCGCCATGTATCGGCCTCTGTTGCCAAAATTGGTAGTCCCGTTTGCATTGCTTGTTCGCACAGCGCCATAATACGCTGTTCTGGCATAAAACCACCGGTGAGTAATATTGCCCCAATTTTAGTACCATTCATTGCCGATAAACACGCAGCTACTAAAATATCAGAACGATCGCCAGGAGTAACTAATAGTGCACCTGGTGTAAAGTGGTTTAAAATATTAGACACTGTACGTGCACAAAATGTGATACGACGCAGGCGTCGATGCAGCATATCACCTTCGTTAATAATTGTGGCTTTTAAATACGCACTTAGGTCTTTCACACGTGGTGCGACTAAATCAAAATCCCATGGTATTGCACCAAGTAACATAAATGGGTTTTTTCTAAAAATTGGCAGTGATGCTAAACGGTTTAGTTCGTTATCTACTTCATCAGGTTTGTAAGAGTCGACTAAATCGGCGCGTGCTCTGCCTTCTTCATCAAGAGGGGCATTTACTTTATTAAAAATACAGCCCAATACACGCGGGTGGTCAATACCACCATAATTACCAGCTGCAATCTCAAGACGATCTTCCAGCTGGGTAATATTATCGTTACCAGGCGTTAATACAAATACAATATCGGCACCGAGTGTTTGCGCTATTTCACGGTTTACGCGCCCTGCATAAGGTTGTTTACGAGTCGGAACCATGCCTTCAATGATGGCTACTTCATCGTCGTTAATTTTACTTTCAAAGCGCTCAACAATTTCTTCTAATAAGTCGTCGCCCTTTGCATCACCAATCATTTGCTCTGCGTAATCCAATGCAAACGGTGTTGGTGGGTCAATAGGGGAGCCTTGCTTTATTATTTGTGTCGATTTTTCTGGACCGGTTTCGCCAGAGCGCGGTTGAGCAATAGGTTTGAAGAAATTAACTTTTACCGCCTTTTGCTCAAGCGCACGCACAAGCCCGACGGAAACAGATGTTAAACCAACTCCCGTAGAAATCGGTATCAACATAATACGGTGTGCCATATTATAGCTCCTTAACAATATTTGCAGAGTCGAGGGCGATAACCCATTCTTCATTCGTTGGCATGACGACAGCTTTGATACGAGATTGCTCAGTGCTAATTACACCTTGTTGACCAAAACGAGCATCTAGGTTTGCTTGCGTGTCACATTCCATACCTAAAAATCCAAGTTGAGTGATCACTTTTTTACGAATGATATCTGAATTTTCTCCAATACCGCCGGTGAAAATAAGCGCATCAAGACGCTGTAAAGGCACCATGTACGATGCAATTTGCTTAGATAAACGATAGTAAAACATATCGAGTGCTAATGCTGCTTGTTGATTTCCCGCTGTAGCAGCTTCTTCAATAGTACGACAATCGTTTGAAAGCTCACTAATGCCTAACAAACCACTTTTTTGTATTGAGTAAGTCATCTATTTGTTGCGCACTATAATCAAGTTGTGTCGTTAAAAAGTTAAATAAACCTGGATCAATATCGCCACTGCGAGTACCCATTACTAACCCTTCAAGTGGCGTAAGGCCCATACTTGTATCGACACTCTTACCATTTTTAATCGCACATACAGAGCAGCCATTCCCCAAATGAGCACTAATAAAATTACTTTTTTCAATAGGTTGGTTAAGTAGTTTTGCTGTTTGCCCGGCAACATAAAAATGGCTCGTACCATGAAAGCCATAACGTCTAACACCAAACTCGGTATATAAATTGTAAGGTAGCGCATAAAGGTATGCGACTTTATCCATAGTTTGGTGAAAAGCCGTATCGAATACGGCAATTTGAGGTAAGCCTTTAAACGAGTCTTGCGCTGAAGATATACCCAGCAAGTTGGCATGACCATGAAGCGGTGCAAGTGTTGCAGCCTGGGTTATGCTTTCAATAACTTTATCATTAATTAATACTGATTTGGTAAAGTGCTCGCCACCGTGAACAACACGATGACCAACAGCAATTAGCTGTTCATCTAGTTTGTGATCTTTTATTAACGTTACTAGCGTATTAATAGCCTCAGCGTGAGCTTGCTCTGGTGCTAAATCAATAAGTGTTTTATCACCTTTGTATTTATACTTTACCGACGGAGTTGCTGCACCTAGTCGCTCTGCTAAGCCCGATATAATTTCATGGCCGGTGTTTGCATCAATAATGGCAAACTTTAAACTTGAGCTACCACAGTTTAATACTAAAACATGTTGTGACTTAGGAGCGGGTGTTGGCATAGATATAATTTCCATAAATAAAGTTTAGTAAGTGAACATTAATTATTTACTGTTACACTCAGGTCTTAATTAAAAGGCTAAAGATATTATAAACAAGGTCGTTAGACCCATTAATAAGTTTTATATTTTAAACTATTTGATGTATTTAGTTTAGTATTTTGCACAATTTAACAGCATAATTAAGCACTTTTACTGATTAAGTGAAACCCGCTGTATTTGTGTTACACTTTATAAAAACACGAGCTAATTTATATATTGAATTCAGTAATTGTGAGGAGTCATGATGCAAAAAAGTGTGATGTCACAAGTTCAAATTGGTAGACAGTACGCAAAACAATGGCCAATGCGAAAAGAGTTAGCTCCATTGTTTAGTGAGTTTAGGGTAATTAGAGCAACAGAACTTGCCATTACTGTTATGCCCATTCTTGCTATGTTTACATTATTTTTTCAACTCAACTACCTTGGCCCTGATTTTTTACCACAAGCGATTGCAAGTGCATTGTTTTTCTTATCTTTACCTCTACAAGGTTTATTGTGGTTGGGTAAACGAGCACAAACCCCATTAGACCCAGCCATGCTAAGTTGGTACAAAGAGCTCCATACAAAAATGGTTGCTAATGGTTATCAACCTAAGTTAAGTGAAAAAAAGCCCCGCTATTTGGAGCTTGCAAATTTACTTAAAGATATGTTTGAAAAAATGGATAAAGCGTTTACTAAAGAACAGTTTTAATAAAACGCTTTCAACAATCACGCTTTTTGAAATTGCGTTATATAAAACGACAAGGTGACATGGTGTTCACCTTTCTCTTCTAGTGTTTCCCAGTGCTCAGGTCTAAATTTCCACGCAAACGGTGTCATCATTATCAGGTTTCTAACATCGTTAATACTCAGTGTTACCTGTTGAGTGATCAAATCTTGGTGAGTTTCTGTAAAACCTTCAGGCACATCTACTTTCGTATGCTCGCTTACTGATTGGTAAATATAAGCTTTTAACTCTTTTAAATGCCATGGCCCTGGGCTGGCCACGACAAGCGTAGCATTAGGTTTAGCGAGTCTATCAAGCTCTTTAGTAAATAAAGGTGCAAATACACTTATAAGAATATCAGCAAACCCTTCTTTAAAAGGGGCTTGACTGATTGACGCAACGCTAAAGCTGCAGTTGGGGTAACGTTTAGCGGCGTATTTTATAGCTGACTTTGAAATATCTACACCATAAACTTGCGCTTGAGTATTATTAGCAATAGCGTGGGTGTAAAACCCTTCGCCACACCCTAAATCAATAATATTATTACCTTTTATAGTACTTGTTATATCGCTAAGTGCTTGTTGTAAGAATGCATAAAAACCTTGCTCTAAAAATGTGCGCCTTGCTTGCACCATTTCAAGCGAGTCACCAGGTTGTTTAGAGTTTTTGTTTTGAACAGGCAGTAAGTTAACGTAGCCTTCTTTGGCAAAATCAAAACTGTGGTTGCTTTCACAGCGCAGTGTATTTTGAGTTTTTGTTAGCGATTTGCTACATAAAGGGCATTGATATTCAAGACTCATGAGTCTAGGTAATCCTTGTCGTAAAAAGTTTTAACCCAGTGGGGACGGTATGTAATTAAAATGGTGATGGCCATTCCGTTCAACATGGCTTCTGGAAACCAAATTATAGCACTTAAATAAACGTAATTGTCGGCAAGTTCTTGCCAATTATACTGACCTAAAGAGAAATAAAAGAGGGCACCTAAAGATATCTTTATGCACGCTATAAACCCAGCTGTTATGAAGGCACAAACAAATATATAAACAAAAAATGTTTTGGTAAATAGTGATAGCACACAACAAAACTTAAATAACTCAATAATATGGGAATAAAAGCGCCAATAAGTATTTGTACAGGTAAAAGGTTAAAACTAACCTGCCCAAATGAAAACAACAAGGCACTTGCCAGTAGGCTACTCAAAATGGCTAGCCGCCAGCCCAATATTAAGGTGGCTGCAGTAATACCAAGTATGTGCAGGTCAAGGCCAGTTAAAATACCGGCTTTAATACGCCACAGTAGTGCAAATACAAGCGCACAGGCTAATATACCGGTTTGCCTAGCAGACGTTTTATAAAGCGATTTATATGTGTTTTTGTCGAAACTAAAAATCGCAATAGCAAGTACAAGGACCCACATCAGCCCTTGTATTTCAGTGTTTAACATTATAGCTACTTGAACGTTGACCAAATTGGCGCATGATCTGATGGTTTATCAATTGCGCGTAGCTCATAGTCAATTCCTGATTCAATACAACGCTCAGCAAGTGATTGAGTTGCAAGCACAACATCAATTCGCAGGCCGCGATTATCTAAAAAGCCTTTAGAGCGGTAATCAAACCATGAGTATTGATCGTTAACATCAGGATAGAGTTCTCTGAAGGTATCTTTAAATCCCCAATCTAAAAGTGTTGATAGCCATTGACGCTCCTCTGGTTGGAAAGAGCACTTACCTGTTTTTAGCCAGCGTTTAGCGTTGACCTCACCAATACCTATGTCTAAATCTGTAGGTGATATATTTATGTCGCCCATAACAACTACATCCTGATCGGGAGTGAGGTTTGTATCTAGATGTGTCATCAAATCTTTATAAAATTGACGTTTATAGGGGAATTTGGTTTCGTGATTGATATTATCGCCTTGCGGGAAATAACCATTCATAACGGTAATGTCGCGACCGTTATCTTGTTCAATAGTGACACTGATCATGCGCTTTTGCGACTCTTCAGTGTCGGTAGCAAACCCTTTTAAGACCGATTTTGGCTCTTTTTTGCATAACATAGCTACGCCGTAATGTGCTTTTTGACCGTGAAAGTAGACGTGGTACCCCATTTTTTGAACATCGTCTAATGGAAACGCTTCATCATGAACTTTAATCTCTTGCAAGCCAATTACGTCCGGTTGATGTTTATCAATAACAGCTTGTAATTGGTGAAGACGAGCACGCAGACCATTGATATTGAAAGAAATCACTTTCATTCGATTTACCTTTAAATTTGTTCTCATTTTGATAGCAAATTGTATCAGTAATTTAGCTTACATAACATGTCTGAAATGACAAAATAGCTGCGCAAATGTTGATCAAATGGTGGTGAAAGTTTAAACATTGTTAATGTTGTATTAATTTATAAAATAAATAAAAAATTCAATTGATCTGCAATAAATTGGCTATATAATGCGCGCAAATTCATTGGCAAACTCGTTCACATAGGATCTCTCATGAAAGCACAATTATTTTTAGCGGCAACATTATTAGCATCTTCTTCTGTTTCAGCTCAAAGTAACACTTACTTCAGCCAAGACAGCTCTATTGAGTCTAAGCTGTGTGTATTAAGCGCAAACGAAGGTTTTTCTGCAGCACGTAAATTAGCAGCTAAGCACAATGTATACTTATCACGCTTCTCACAAAGCATCATGTGTAACGGCCAAGATATTCGTGATATTGCAAAGAAAGATTCAACAAACAACATAACTGAAAACAAAGTAGAAGTGTTTGCTAAAGATGCTCAACAAGAAACTCAATTATGTATGACTGCATTAAAGCAAGGTTTAGCGCCAGTACGCCAAAAAATAGGTAATTTAAACTCGCTTAAATGTAACGGTCAGAAAGTTACTGACTTTGTTAAGCGTTATCAAAACGCTGCAATTTAATTAGCACGACAAAATTAATGAGAGCCCAGCTTTTACAGCTGGGCTTTTTTTTTGCAAAATTTACAAGGTTGGTTGAAAAGGTTTCAAGGCTAACGTATTGAAAATAGAATAAATAATAAACAGGTTTTCTGTAAGGTGCTGAAATTTATATTTATTTTATTTTGGCACCAGACTTGTATTAGTTGTTGTGACATTTATTAACAACGAAGGACACGTCTTATGAAAAAGTTAACATTAGCAACAACTATTCTAGCAACATTAAGTTTAGCAGCCTGCGCATCTAATCAAGGTCTTGATAAAATAGACAGCGACTTTGCAAGCCTAGACAACGACAGTGATGGTTTTATTTCAAAAGTTGAAGCTGACGACGATAATATTTGGGGTCACTTTTCAAATATCGACACCAATATGGATGAAGAAATTAGTCGTAAAGAATTTAATGCTTACATGCAGTTAAACACTGGCAAGGTTGCAACCGATAGTGATGTAAGTGAATCAGCCTTTAAAGCTGAAATTGCAAAATTTGACAAAATTGAAAGTAGTTTTGCCAGTTTAGATAACGATAGTAATGGCTACATATCAGTTGTTGAAGGCAATGACGACGATATTTCAAATCACTTTGGTTATATGGACAAAAACGAAGACAATCGAATTAGTAAAAATGAGTTTATGGGCTACATAAATAAATATGGTAAATCTGTAGCTGAAGACGAAGCGTTAGAGTCAATTAAACACAGCTAATTAAAATTCAGAACATAAAAATCAAAGCCAGTTATTTTAACTGGCTTTTTTTATGGCTAATTTTAGATAATTGCCAGATATATTTTCCTAGTTAGTGGTTGTTCTGTCATAATAGATGGCTGTGTATTTTTATTTATTAAGAGTGTATATGGCTGGGCGGCGAATTAGTGATGAGCAGTTGGTTGAAATCATTGAGGCTGCGATTTTTGTTGCAGACAAACCCATAAGTAAACGCCATATTAAAGACACTGTTTTAGTGGATATTGCAATTTCTATGTCACGTATAAACGAGGCTATAGAAACAATACAAACACACTTTCAAACCCGTGGTATTCGCCTTGTTGAAGTTGGTAGTGGTTATCGATTTCAGGCGTGTAGTAGTTTGAGCCCTTGGTTGAGTAACCTATGGCAAGAACGAGCTCCTAAATACTCACGTGCTTTATTGGAAACATTATCACTTATTGCTTATCGTCAACCCATTACGCGTGGTGAAATAGAGCAAGTAAGAGGTGTAACAACGGGTTCGAATATAATTAAAACCTTACTCGAAAGAGAGTGGGTGAAAGTGGTAGGGCACAAAGAAGTACCGGGTAAGCCCGCTTTATACGCCACTACTAAACAATTTTTAGATTATTTTTCATTAACGGGTTTAGAAAACTTACCTGCGTTACCTGCGCAACAAGAAAGTAAAATAAACCAGTTATTAAGTGATCCTTCTGTGAGAGAACCATCCGAATGAATATACAAGGTGAAAAGTTACAAAAAGTCCTAGCCAGAGCTGGTGTAGGCTCGCGTCGTGAAATGGAAAAATACATTGATGCTAACCGTGTTAGTGTTAATGGCAAAGTAGCTAAACTCGGTGACCGCGTTGAAGAAACCGATTTAATTCGTGTTGACGGTCATACCGTAAAAATTGAAGAAAAAGCTGACAGAATTTGCCGTGTAATTATGTACAACAAACCCGAGGGAGAGTTGAGTACACGTAAAGACCCTGAAGGTCGTCGTACTGTATTTGACAGACTTCCTCGTATTGATGGCGATCGTTGGATAGCTGTAGGCCGACTGGATGTGAATACGTCAGGCTTAATGTTGTTTACCAACGATGGTGAATTAGCCAATCGTTTAATGCACCCAAGTTATGAAGTAGAGCGTGAATATTCTTCGCGTGTGTTTGGTGAAGTAACAAACGAGACACTTAAAAACCTGATGCGTGGTGTTGAGCTTGAAGATGGTCCTGCAAAATTCACAAATATAAAACCGCTAGGTGGTGAAGGAATTAACCGCTGGTTTAATGTGACGTTAAACGAAGGGCGCAACCGCGAAGTTCGTCGTTTATGGCAATCTCAAGACGTTGAAGTGTCGCGTCTTATCCGTATTCGTTACGGTAAGCTAGAGCTAGATAAGCGTGTGCCACAAGGTGGTTGGGTTGAATACGACTTAGAAACCGTTAACTACTTGCGTAAAACGGTTAAGTTAGGTCGTGAAACGCAAACTAAACTTTCAGTTATGCCTGAAAAACGCAAAGATAAACGCGCTAAAATTAATCAAATTCGTAAAGCGGTTAAAAAGCACAACCAACGTGTTAAGTCGACTAAGCGTAAGTGATATTTTGACGTTTTGTATAAAAGCCGCATTATTTGCGGCTTTTTTATTGAGGTTAATAAAAGTAAACAGCTGTTACTTTTTTATTTGTGCGTCTAATGACTCGCCATTGACTGCAATTGAATCATCACTCATTAAATATAAATAGGTCGGCATAATGCTTTCAGGTGTTGCCAACTTATCCCTATCTTCACCAGGGTATGCCGATGCGCGCATAGATGTGCGTGTAGCACCTGGATTAATACAGTTTACGCGAATGTTGGTTTTACCTACTTCACAAGCCCACGTTTGCATCATACCTTCAACTGCAAACTTAGAGATGGCATAGGGTCCCCAAAACTCACGGCCTTTACGACCAACACCAGATGAAGTGAAAACAATAGAAGCATTGTCTGATTTACGCATCACGGGGAATAATGCTTTGGTGATCATTGCTTGAGCTGTCACGTTAACTTTCATGATGTTCTCAAACGTAGATGAACAAAAATGTTCTAGTGGCCCTAGAGAGCCTAATATGCCAGCATTATTTAAAAGTCCGTCTAAACGACCAAACTGATTCTCAATAGTTGCAGCAAGATCACGATAATTTTGTTTTGTTGCGCCTTTTAAATCCATTGGCACAATCGCAGGTTTTGGGTAACCTGCATTCACAATTTCATCGTATACGCATTCAAGTTTATTTGTTGTTTTACCTAATAAAATAACAGTCGCACCATGCTTTGCATAAGTAATGGCTGCTACCCGGCCAATACCATCGCCTGCGCCAGTGATTAAAATAACTTTATCGTTTAATGCATTTTCAGCTGCTTGATAAGTGTGCATAAAAGTACCAATTGATAGATTTTTTCTGATTTTAACATAGCAATTCGACAAGTAATCGAATTTATTGAAAAATTAGGTGGCGAAAAAAGAAACTTTACGTTAAGTTTAACTGGTCTAATGTCTCATTAATAATCTGATTACATTGTTTTAACTTGATACACTGATTAAACACACTATAAAAATAAAATATGTTCGGAGTCACCAATATGAAGAAAATGCTACTTTCACTCTCGGTCACTGCTGCTTTAGCAGGTTGTGGCGGCGGAGAAACGTTAGAAGATGTTAAGAATGAAACCGCTACAGTTGTACCTATGGCCACGGTTAGCTTTGACCCTGCTAACGGTGTAATTTCTGTTCCCAATGATTTATTAATGAGCGGTACCCAAGATGGTACTTTAAATATTCCAGGTGAATTAGATGACGACAATGTATCTATCCCGCGTGCTGCATATGCTGATCCTCAGTTAGCATTAGGCGCACTGGACGGCTGGTCGTCTCAAGTTCCTTATAAAGTTGATTTGACATTTCCACCAAATGTTTCACTTGACGAAGCGTCAGCTGGAACACCTGGCAGCGTAAGAATTTTTGAAGTAATAATGGGCGCAAGTCTGACAGATGCAGAATGTTCTGTTGCTCCAGCTGGTGCAGCTTGTAAGCTTGTTGGCGAATTAACATTCGGTGTTGACTTTGTTACTCAAGCTTCAGGAAATGCCGTCGCTATTATTCCTCTAAAGCCTTTTAAAGCAGGTAGTTCGTACATCAATGTATTAACCACAGGCCTTAAAGATTCTATGGGGCGTTCTATTGCGCCGTCATCTACTTATGGCTTAGTTAAGCAAGAAGCGCCATTAATTACTGATTCTCAACTTGCATTACAAGGTGCAGTTAATAGTTACGAGAACGTAGTTGTGAGCTCTGGTGATATTTCAAAGGAAGATATTATTTTTTCTGGCGCGATGACGATTCAGTCAGCGGGTCCAGTACTTGGCACAATTAAAAACTTATTGGCTGCAAGTTTACAAAACGATGCTTTGCCTACACCAGCATTGCAAGTACCTGAACAACCTATGGTCAATGTGCAACAAGTGTTTGCATCTCAGGGTGTAACAGTATCTGCTGCGTTTTCAGGCGTTCAATACCAAAAAGGTAGCATTATGTTACCTATGTATCTTGGTACGCCAACTGGCACAGATATTAGCGATTTAAACGATACATACTGGCAAGGTATGTGTGATAACGCTGTAGCACTTCAAGGTTACAAAGCGGTTGCAGGTGATGCATTCCCAACTGATCCTATTAGTGAAAATGATGGGTTATGTTCAGCGCTTAGTGGTGGACAGTTACGTGACCTAGGTATCGATAGCACACGTCATTTAACAAAATATAACTCAATCCCTAAAGTACAAAGTATGGCTAACGTACCAGTACAGGTGACAAAACCAATTTTACCAATCATCAACGGTGTACGTGCTCAGTTACAGTTGCCAGCAATTGAGATGCCTGAAGGCGGTTGGCCTGTTGTTATGATGCAGCACGGTATTACAACTAATAAAGAGAGTATGCTTGCACTAACGGCTCAACTTTCAATTCAAGGTTTTGCAACGGTTGCAATAGACCACCCTCGTCATGGTGAACGTGGTGTTGATGTAGACGGTGACGGCAACGATGACTTTAATGCAACGACCGGTTCAGTACTTAGCTACATGAATTTAAGCTCTTTATTAGTTGCACGTGATAGCTTACGTCAATCAGCAGCTGATTTATTAGGTTTACGTTTAGGCTTAAACTTTTTACAAGATGCAACTATTAACAGCCAAGATGTAACATACATAGGGCATTCATTGGGTTCTATTGTTGCTCCTGCATTTATTGCACAGGCTAATAATCCATTAGCGCCTACTGTTGACCCATTATTTAATGTAAATACAGTGGCTCTGGCAAGTGGCGGCGGCGGTATAGCTAGCTTCTTACTAGAATCAGCAGCATTTGGTCCGTTTATTCAAGGCTCTGTACTTTCTCAAGCTGGTACAACTGAAGCTGATGAATTTAATGCCTTCTTGCAAGGTGATGCTGTTTCTAACTGTGGTGCTGAGTTGCCAGATATGGAAGCATATTTAACGTGTGGTTATAACGAGTATATTACTTCTATAACAACGGCAGGTGAAACAGCTAAGCTTACTAATATCCAAGGCGTGTTTACGCAGTTTGCGTTTGCTTCTCAAACAGCATTAGATAGCGGCGATCCAACTAATTACGCAGCAGCGGTACAAGCGTTAGGTACACCTGTTTATACGAATGTTGTAGTGGGCGACGGCGGTGAAAACAAGCCAGATCAAGTTATTCCACCAATGGCAGCTAACAATCCTATTTCTGGTACAATTCCACTTGCTAACTTTATGAGATTAGAAACGGTAAGTACAACGCAAGCAATGACAGAAGCACCGGCTAGCTACTTAGTTAAATTTTCTAAGGGTCATCATGGTTCTATTTTAACACCTGCTCAAGATGCTGCTCAGTCTTCTACTGTAGAGGGGAGTGCTGCTGCAAATGCTGAAATGCAAATGCAAGTTGCTGTTTATTTAGCAACGCGCGGTCGTATGTTATTAGTAACAAACAGTGATGTTGTTACTGATTAAATATACACTCTAAAATATATCTAGTACAAAGCCACTTTAAAGTGGCTTTTTTTTGCTTAAAAGCATGATAAATTAGCGTAAATTTAAAATCGGAGAAACCAGTTGGAATTTTTATACGAGTACGGTTTGTTTTTCGCCAAAACAGTTACCTTTGTTATTGCGATAGGAGTTATTTTAATGATGCTTGTTGGCGCTGCTGTGAAGCCAAAAGCAAAAAAAGGGTGAAATACAAATTGATGATGTGTCGGCTCAGTTGAGTGAGCTTAAAGAGGATTTTTTTACAAAATACATTAAGTAAAAAAGAACTTAAAGCGCACGATAAAGAGCGAAAAGCGCTCGACAAAAAGTCAGATAAAGAAGGCTCAAAACCTCGCCTTTATGTTGTTGATTTTATTGGCAGCATGGATGCACATGAAGTTGAAAGTTTAAGAGAAGAAATTACGGCAATTATTTCAATTGCAGACCCTAAAAAAGATAAAGTCCTCATTCGCTTAGAAAGTGGTGGTGGGGTAGTCCATGGCTATGGGCTTGCTGCATCGCAATTGCAACGCATTAAATCGGCAGGTATACCACTGAGTGTGTCAATCGATAAGGTAGCAGCGAGTGGTGGTTACATGATGGCTTGTGTAGCTGATGAAATATTGGCAGCGCCTTTCGCAATAGTTGGCTCAATTGGTGTGATAGCACAAATTCCAAATTTTAATAAAATCTTGAAAAAGAATGATGTTGAGTTTGAACAAATTACCGCAGGAGAATTTAAACGAACCTTGACCTTGTTTGGTGAAAACACAGACAAAGCGCGTGAAAAATTTAGAGATGAAATTGAACAAACTCATGATTTATTTAAAACGTTTGTCAGTTCACAGCGCCCAAGTTTAAATATAGACCAAGTTGCAACGGGTGAACATTGGTTTGCAACGCAAGCAATAGAAAAAGGATTAGTTGACGTAATTAAAACAAGCGACGATGCATTACTTGAACAGCAAAGCGAACGTCAAATATACAAAATAAAATACAAAGTAAAAAAAGGACTAAGCGATAAATTTGCGCTTGGATTAAGTAGTGGCGTTAATAAAATAGGCATAAACTTGCTGTCTAAGTTTAAATCACTAAATCCTTAAGTACGGCATAAAGTGTTACGCATAAAAAACCCTGATAACTATCAGGGTTTTTTTAGTTTAGCTTTAAAACTGCATGGCCATTAGTCAATCGACTTATGGTAATCCTCTAAATCTTTTGCAGCGTTAGGGTCGTTAAATATAGCTTCATCTAACTCACCTTCGCTTTTAGCAACCGCGCAAGTAACCATACAGTCGCCTGTAACATTTACAGCAGTACGAGTCATATCTAATAGTCTGTCTACACCAATAATTATGGCGATTCCTTCTACCGGTAAACCAACTTGGTTAAGCACCATTGCTAGCATAATTAAACCAACGCCCGGTACACCCGCCGTTCCTACAGACGCAAGCGTAGCTGTTAATATTACCATTAAGTAATCCGATACCGTTAAATCAACTGCAAAAACCTGTGCAATAAATACCGTAGCAACACCTTGCATGATTGCAGTGCCGTCCATGTTAATAGTCGCACCGAGCGGAATAGTAAATGATGCGACAGAATTACTAGCACCTAACTTTTTAGTTGCAGTTTCAAGTGTTATTGGCATGGTTGCACTAGAGCTTGATGTACTAAAGGCAAATAAACACGTGTGTTTCATTTTTGCTAAGAAAGTGGCAGGGTTTAAGCCGGTTAAGAGCTTTAATAATAAGGTGTAGTTTACAAAGGCATGAAACAATAGCGCTAATACAACAACACCAAAGTATTTAGCTAAGCTTACAATCAAATTAAGTTCAATCGTAGTAAATAGTTTGGCCATTAAAAAGAACACACCGTAAGGGGCAATGTTCATTAGTAACGTTACTAACTTTAAGATAACGGTGTTTAAATCTTCAAAAACGGCTGCAACACGTTTACCTGCTGAGCCACTTAAAGCCATAGCAATACCAAATAGTAATGCAAATACAATCACTTGTAACATGTTGCCTTTTGCCATTGCTTCAAACGGGTTGGTTGGAAACATATCAATAATAACACGAGCGAGGGTCGGAGCTTCCTTCGCATCGTAACTTGCTTGAGATGGCAAGCCAATGCCTTCACCTGGGTTAAATAATAAGGCAAGAGTCATAGCAACCGTTATAGCGATTGCAGTTGTAATCAAATACAAGCCAATCGATTTTCCACCTAATCGGCCTAATTTTTTAGGGTCACTTAAGCTGCAGGTACCACATACCAAGGACACAAAAACAAGAGGAACAACGAGCATTTTTAGGCTGGCAATAAAAATTTGCCCACCCACATGAAAAATGCCGTCAACAAAAAAGGCTTTAATTGGCAAAGAGAATAATCCAAGAGGGATTAGATAATCGTCTTGACCAGCTAAGATTGCTTGAAATATAAAACCAACTGTAACACCAAGCACCATACCAATCATGATGCGAGTAGTTAAACTTAACGTACCGATTTTTGACATACACCGAATCTACTTTTTATAAATTTGCCATAGACTACCAGTAAGAAATTATTTACTACAGAAAAAATTAGTATTTACACGAAATATTTTTGTACAAAAAAGTAATAAAAAACTGTGATTTTAGACTAAGTTATAGGTTAATATGAGGTAAACAACATATTGTTAATAATAACAACGCTAGGGAGAGGTTCATGCCTTTAATGCGACTACTCGGCATTTTATTGCTCAGTTTATTACTCACAGCCTGTGGTGGCGGTGGATCAATTGAAAAAAGCGGTACAGTTGGTGACACTGATACGGACACAGATACAACAACTTACACGTTAACGCTACAAGGGTACTCTCAAGCAGACGCAACTAAATCAAATAGCGTGACGAATACTGCGGCATTAGATTTACGTGCAACCCTAAAAGACAATGATGGCGCTGTTGTTGCTGGTAAACGCATTACCTTTACGTTGGCTGACGATATAGGGGTTTTAAACCCTGATTCAGCCCTGACACAAAACGATGGCATAGCAACAATCGAGTTAAGTGCAGGCTCTGAGGCAGGCGCTGGTGAAGTTACTGCCACCTACAATGGCGATGATGAAACGTATACAGCCACGTTTGCATTTCAATCAACAGGTGGCCAAGGTGACGACACGGGTGTGAGTGGCTCAACAACTTTAGAAGTCCAAATTGTTGACCAAAATGGTGATAAATTTAACAGTGCTAACCCTGTAACTGCGGATAACGTTGGTGTTGTTGTTGCTACACTTAAATCAGATGGTGTTGCTGTTGCGGATAAACTCATTTCTTTTAATACCAATTTTACGGGCGTTATAACGCCAGAGCTTGGCACGGCAATTACTGATGATTCAGGCGAAGCTCGCGTCACATTGGGCAGTGGTGTTGCAACGGGTGCTGGCCAAGTTGTAGCAAGTTACGCTCCAGCAAGTGGTACGAGCGTTAGCAACACGGCTGTCTTTTACTCATCGGGTGATGGTGCAGCGCAAGATGAAGCGCAATTTTCGGTATCTATTAAACTACTAACAGGCTGTAATGCTGATTGGGATGATAACCGAAGCAATGTTAAATTAGACCCTTTATCTGCAGCATCTGGTTGTACTGTGACCAACAGTATTTCATCTTCTGAATTGGGTGAGCTATTTGTAGAAGTCACTAATGAACAAAGTGGCGAAGGCAGTAAAAACGCACTCGTAAATATTGAAACTAATTTAGGTACAATTTTACCTTCATCGGGCACTGCTTTAACTGATAACTTTGGTATTGCATTATTGAAGCTGCAACCGGGCAATACTGGTGGCGCAGGAACCGTTACAGCAACGGCTCTCGATGAAAGTGCATCTTTAAACTTTGCAGTGGGTATTGCAAATTTAACGCTTAGCGTTGATAACGGCTTGAACACCAATGATGACGGTAGTGTAATACCACTTAAAGCAGGTGGTAGTACTGTAATTGAAGTAACGCTTACAGACGAAGATGGTAATTTATACTTAACGGCTACTGACGTTGAATTTAGCTCTACCTGTGCGATTGCTGGTGAGTCAGTCATTGATGACAGCGTAAAATCGTCAAATGGTATTGCAACAGCAACTTACAGAGCAACAGGGTGTAACATTGACGATGATGTAACTATTACTGTTGAAACAGGCGGACAAAACTTTACTGAATCAACGGTTATACCCGTGGAAAGTTCTGCAGTACAGTCTATTCAATTTGTGGATGTAAGCGAAACATTTATTGCGCTTCCACCAGGCGAAGGTGGCCTTCCAACTCAATCAATCGTTACTTTTAAACTTTTAGATGCTGACAATATAGCGTCTTCTCAGCAACGAATAGACTTTAAACTAACAGATTCGGTAGGCGCTGCAAATTTAACGCTTACCAGTGGCAACACAGATAACGAAGGTTTGGTACAAACGACAGTAACGTCAGGTATTGTGCCTGGGCCTTTAGTTGTGAAAGCGTGTTATGTGTCTAAAGACGATGTTAAAGCACTTCCAGAGGGTGATGATTTAACGTGTTGGGTTGATGACTTCCAATTGTGCCAAACTGATCCTAGCAATGAAATTTGCCCAGAGGGTACATTAAACCTGATCCCACTTTCTGAGCAAATTAGTTCTGTTTCTGCTCAGCTTACACTTGCCTCGGGTGTAACTGACCAAAACAGCTTTGATTTAAGCCCAACAACATTTAACACTAACTCGCTTTACTACAACGGTATCATAACCGATTTAACTGTATTTTTTGGTGACCAGTTTAATAATTACAACGGTGACGGTGTTGAAGCCACAGTGCTTTCAGAAGCCGGTGTGGTTGGTTCTTCAAGCAACGAAGAAACATGTAAAACAACCGATGCAACCTGTGTTGTTACATGGCGCTCTCAAGGTGACCGCCCATTTGAAGATTACAAATGGGGCAACAGAATAGGCGATATCGACGGTAATGCGTCTACAACTGAGGGTATCAATCCTAAAACAGGCCAAATTAACTGTGACCCTTACTTTGGCGCAGCTGCACCGTGTATTAATGGTATTACCCGCGCTAAAAATGACGAAAATGGCGTAGTAATGGGCGGGCGCGTAAGTGTGCTTGCAGTTACTAAAGGTCAAGAGAATTTTGTTGATGAGCAATCAACTGATGATATAAAGCGTACGAATGGTTTATTTGATATTGGCGAGTACTACGCTAGCTACGATTTACCTGAAGCCTTTATTGATCACAACGAAAATAACAGCTTTGATAAAGCGGATTGTAGTGATGCACGCGGCGATGATTACGACCCTGTATCAGATGCGTGTTCAGAGTTAAACTCACGTGGTGGCCATAACGAAACGTGGCGTGACTTAGACAACGACGGTATCTACGATGCGGCTGACGGCCTATACAATGGTTTATTATGTAGCGAAGCTGCAAATGCTGCAGGCGAATGTTCACGAGAGTTGGTTGAGGTTCGTAAAAACATAGAGCTAGTTATGTCAGGCGATGAACCATATGTGCGTTTCTCTGTGGTTAAAACGGATGCATTACCAGCACCATTTGAAGTATTTGTTCCTGCGGATTGTTCAAGCTCAGTATCTGGTAACAGAACTTTTGTAGAGTTAGAAGAGTCCGATGTAACTGAACGTTGTGATGTTGCTGCAATAGACCTTTCTGTCAACAATGTTGAAATCGCTAACCCAGATTTCGATCCTAATGACCCTGATGAAACAGACCCTGAAACACTTACCGTGGACATTGGTTTAACATCAATGGCTGTTCGTATTCACTACACAGATGAATTTGGTAATCCATTACCTGCAAACACGGTAGTGTCTTTAACAACGAGCAATGGCGATCTGTCAATTATTAGTCACAGTGAAACAATACCTAATACCAACACAGATAAACCGATGTACTCAGATGTATTAATTTCACGAGAGACTGATGGTAACGACCAAACAAGTGGGGTTTTAAGTATTACTTTTGAATTTGAAAACCAACTAGGGGCCAGTAAAACGGTCTCGACAGGCATCACAATTTTCGATGATGTTTAAGTTATCGTAAAAAATGCCAACCTTTAGGTTGGCATTTTTCTTTGTGTTCTATATATTCCACAGCAATTATTCTAAAAACACCAGTTTGTCTAAATTAGCAACAAAAATTGTTCGTTTATTCAGTAAATACTGAAAAGTTTGTATTAAAAGCTTGTAACAACTAGTGTTTGTAGATATACCTATAAATATTCGCACCGCTAATGCGGTAAACACATTTTCAATATTTGGTTAGAAATAGGCAACTATGGGCAAATCGCTAGTAATTGTAGAGTCACCTGCTAAGGCTAAAACAATTAATAAATACTTAGGTAATGACTTTATCGTAAAGTCCAGTATTGGACATGTACGAGACTTACCTACCTCAGGTTCGAGCAAAGCAAAAGTGCCGGCAACTAAAACGCCAGCAGAAGTGCGTAAAATGCCACCGGATGAGAAAGCAGCTTATAAACAGCAACGAGATTACACAAACTTGGTTGCACGTATGGGGATTGATCCTGAAAAAGGCTGGCAGCCTCATTACGAAATCCTACCGGGTAAAGAAAAGGTTGTTCAAGAATTACAAAAGCTGGCCGAAAAAGCAGACCAAATATACCTCGCAACGGATTTGGATAGAGAAGGGGAAGCAATTGCTTGGCACCTTCAAGAAATCATCGGTGGCGAACCAGAAAAATACAAACGCGTTGTTTTTAACGAAATTACTAAAAATGCCATTCAGCAAGCGTTTGAAACACCGGGTGAGCTAAATACTGACATGGTATTTGCTCAGCAAACTCGTCGCTTTTTAGACCGTGTTGTGGGCTTTATGGTATCGCCGCTTCTATGGGCAAAAGTAGCGCGTGGTTTATCTGCAGGGCGAGTACAGTCAGTTGCAGTACGATTACTCGTAGAGCGTGAGCGTGAAATAAAAGCGTTTATTCCAGAAGAGTTCTGGGATATTCATGCAGATGTTAAAAATAGCGAGTCTGACCTGCGTTTAGAAGTCACTAAACAAGCAGACAAGCCATTTAAACCTGTAAATGAAGCACAGATCAAAGAGGCGGTAAAAAGCCTTGAGAGTGCAGAATATAAAGTTGTTAATGTTGAAGAAAAACCGAGTAAAAGTCGCCCAAGTGCACCTTTAATCACATCAACAATGCAGCAAGCTGCCAGTACACGTTTAGGTTATGGTGTTAAAAAGACCATGATGCTAGCGCAGCGATTGTACGAAGGTGGTTATATTACTTATATGCGTACTGATTCAACAAACTTATCGAAAGATGCTGTTGAGATGTGTCGTGAATACGTTACAGAGCAGTTTGGCTCAAAATATCTGCCAAAAGAACCAATTAACTACAGCTCTAAAGGTAATGCACAGGAGGCACACGAAGCGATTCGTCCTTCTAGCGTTACTGTGCTGTCTGGACACCTTGAAGGTGTAGATGCCGATGCTAAAAAGCTTTACGAATTGATATGGCGTCAATTTGTAGCGTGCCAAATGGTACCTGCAGAGTACGATTTAACAACCTTAACTGTTGCGGCTAACGATTTTCAGCTTAAGGCAAAAGGGCGTGTGCTTCGTTTTGATGGTTGGACCAAAGTGCAACCAGCTGTTCGTAAGAAGAACGAAGAAGATCAATCACTCCCAGCTGTTGCAGTGGGCGAAACACTGACACTTGTTGAACTTGATCCTAAACAGCACTTCACTAAGCCACCAGCGCGTTTTAGTGAGGCAAGTTTAGTAAAAGAGTTAGAAAAACGAGGAATAGGTCGTCCATCTACTTATGCTTCTATCATTTCTACAATTCAAGATCGTGGCTATGTGCGGGTAGAAAATCGTCGTTTCTTTGCTGAAAAAATGGGTGAAATTGTAACCGATCGTCTGGTTGAAAACTTTACCGATTTAATGAACTTTGATTTCACAGCAAAAATGGAAGGTCGTTTAGATGATATAGCAGAAGGTGAGCGTGTATGGACGCAAGTACTTGATAAGTTTTACGCTGATTTTTCAACCCAATTAACCATTGCAAAAGACGAACCAGAACAAGGTGGCATGCGTCTTAATGAAATGGTTGAAACTGATATAGAGTGTCCTACCTGTAGCCGTAAAATGGGTATTCGCACGGCATCAACGGGTGTTTTCTTAGGGTGTACAGGTTATAACTTACCGCCTAAAGAACGTTGTACTACTACTATGAATTTAGTGTCGGGCGATGAAGCGGTTGCCGCTGATGTTGAAGACGAAGAAACAGAAAAATTAATGCAAATGAAGCGCTGTCCCGTTTGTGAAACAGCGATGGATTCGTATTTAATCGATGAGACCCGCAAGTTACATGTATGTGGTAACAACCCAGCGTGTAAAGGGCATATTGTTGAGCAAGGCACGTTTAAGATTAAAGGCTACGACGGTCCAATTATTGAGTGTGATAAATGCGGCTCAGACATGGAACTTAAGTCTGGACGTTTTGGTAAGTACTTTGGCTGTAATAACGAAGAGTGTAAAAATACACGTAAGTTACTAAAAAATGGTGAAGCTGCTCCGCCTAAAGAAGATCCAGTTCATATTCCTGAATTAGAATGTGAAAAATCAGAAGCCTATTTTGTATTACGAGATGGTGCTGCAGGTATATTTTTAGCTGCAAATACATTCCCTAAATCGCGTGAAACTCGAGCTCCTAAGGTTGAAGAGTTAAAACGATTTAGAGATCGTATATCCCCTAAATTCTACTATTTAGCGGACGCACCAGCTCAAGATCCAGATGGTAATCTTGCTGTTGTGCGCTATAGTCGTAAAAACAAAGCGCAGTACGTTATGACTGAGATAGACGGCAAAGCAACTGGTTGGACTGCTCATTATGAAGCAGGTGAGTGGGTAGAAGAAGCCAAGAAAAAAGCAGCACCTAAAAAGAAAGCTGCTGCTAAAAAAGCCCCTGCTAAAGCAAAACCTAAAGCAAAAGCAAAAAAAGATGAAAAGTAACTAAAGCGCGTTTTTAACACCTTATAGTTACAAAAAACCGGAATGCACAGCATGTGTCTATTCCGGTTTTTTTATGCTTGGTAATTGTGCTCGCAACGGCTTTTTGGCTGTTCAATTAGCTAAGCATAGCTAGCCTTAAAAGCAGGCTTAAAGCATACCTTTGAGTCAGGGTTAGATTTTTACAGAAGTTACTTTTTGATAGCCTTCTGATTCAAGCTCATCATTTACGCAATTTAAAACATACGCGTAAAGGTCTTCATTCATTACATCGTCGTCTTTGGCCCAGTTAACGCACATCTCAGTGTACTCTTTTACCATTTGTGCTGATGCTACTGGTGTGTTGTCTGCTACTGAGTATGTTGCATATACTGCAAATAGTGACGCTGTAAGTGATGCAAGTAATGCTTTTTTCATTCGTTTATTCCTAAAAAATGGTTTTATAGCGGTGATTGTCGCTATTAAACAAACATGTCCAAGCAGAACGCTTCTGTTGGTATGCTGAATTTAATCGAATTTTAAATAAAAGATAACGAAATATATTTATCGTAAAGATAAGTTTATTTATGAGCCGTTTTTTTATAATTATTTGTATAACCTTAATTAATACGTTACTGTCGCCTTTTTTTAATTCATAGAATAATAAATGACACCTAACACTCCCGTTACACCCAAAAAAAACATTCAATCAACCAATAAAGTAGAGCATGCATTGGAGTCGTTTATTTTTAAAGGACGTTGGTTGTTAGCGCCTTTTTTTGTTGGCCTTTTGTTTGCTGTAATTTTGTTATTAATAAAGTTTTTTAAACAACTTTATTTAATGGGGATCGCTACTTTTACCGCATCAAACCAAGATTTACTAGTAGGCATATTGACGCTGGTTGATACAGCGTTACTTGCAGGCTTATTATTGATTATTATATTTAGTGGATACGAAAACTTTGTGTCTAAACTAGGTATAGATAATCATGAAGATAAGCCATCTTGGATGGGTAAAGTGGGGTTTTCAGGGCTAAAAATGAAGCTTATCAGCGCAATCGTTGCAATATCGGCTGTTGAACTATTAAAAGTGTTTATAAATTCAGAGGCGCATTCAAACGACGAGCTTCTATGGAAAGTAATAATCCACGTTACTTTTGTGATGTCTGGAGTGTTGTTTGCATTTACCGATTACCTCAATAGCAAAACCCATAACCATTAAATTTACCTACAAAAAAAGCCCATGTTATTACATGGGCTTTTTTGTAACTAATTAGCGGTTAGTATCAATTAGCATTTTGCGTAATAGCATGCAAACGGCGCTAATAGTAATTCCTCGTTCGCTACATGGCCTTTGTGGTGGCTAAGCTCACTAAACTCTGTTAATACCTCAGTTGGCATTGATAGCGATGCTTCAGTGCCACTTAAATTAAAAACACACAACATTTTTTCATTTTCGAACGTTCTGTAAAAAGCAAGTACAGGCTCATGTGTGTTAATAAATTCAATATCGCCTTCAAGTAGCACGGTTTTTGTTTTTCGCCACGCCATAAATTCACGATAAGCATTTAAAATAGAACCATGATCATGTGTTTGCTGTTTTACTGATTGCTGCTTATGCTGCTCGTCTACAGGCAGCCATGGCTTAGTGTCACTAAAGCCTGCATGGTGTAAATCGGCATTATCCCATGGCATCGGCGTTCTACAGCCATCACGGCCTTTAAAGTTTGGCCAAAAGGTTATTCCATACGGGTCTTGCAAATCCTCAAAGGCTACGTTTGCTTCCCCTAGGCCTAATTCTTCACCCTGGTACATACATACGCTACCGCGCAAGGATGCGAGTAGGGCGGTGAGCATTTTACATTGCTGTGAATTAACTTCGCCATTTTGACTCCAACGGCTTGCTACACGTTCAACGTCGTGATTGCTAAACGCCCAACAAGGCCAGCCTTCTGTCATTCCTTTTTCAAGGGTTTGCACGGTTGTTCTTATATACTCACTTGAATAATCGTTAGTCAAAAGCTCAAAGCTATAACCCATATGCAGCTTATCACCGCCTTGTGTGTACTCTGCCATAGTGGCTAAAGAGTCCTCTGACGAAATTTCACCTAGTGATACAGTGCCTGGGTATTTATTAAGTAACGCACGAATATCTTGCATAAACTCAATATTTTCAGGTTGGGTATTATTGTAGTAGTGGTATTGAAATGCGTAAGGGTTGTCTTCACTGAAACCACGGCCTTGGCGTTTTTCTTTTGGTTTTGCAGGGTTATCACGAAGCTGCGCATCATGATAACAAAAGTTAATGGCATCGAGTCTAAAACCATCAACGCCTTTTTTAAGCCAAAACTCAACGTTATCCAGCACTGCTTTTCTAACATCTGGGTTATGAAAATTTAAATCGGGTTGTTCAGTTAAAAAGTTATGAAGGTAGTATTGCCCTCTACGTGGTTCCCACTGCCATGCACCGCCGCCAAAAATTGATAACCAGTTATTTGGTGCAGTGCCGTCTTCTTTAGAGTCAGCCCACACATACCAGTCGGCTTTGTCGTTACTTTGGTTTTCTCGGCTGTCTAAAAACCATTGATGTTGATCTGACGTATGGCTTAACACCTGGTCGATAATAATTTTAATATCGCGGTCGTGTGCTTGTTCAATAAGCTCGTCGAAGTCGTTTAAATTGCCAAATAAAGGGTCAATATCACGGTAGTCACTAATATCGTAACCAAAATCTTTCATAGGAGATTTAAAAAATGGCGAAATCCAAATAGCATCAACACCTAAGCTCTTAATATAATCAATACGATTAATTATTCCTCTTAAATCACCAATACCGTCGTTGTTGCTATCTTGAAAGCTACGCGGGTAAACTTGATAAATAACCGCACCTTTATACCACTGCTTTTGGGCCATGCTTTTCTCCGTCATTCAAAACAGTTTTTTAAATTCTTATATGTGATTATGGTAAATCACGTTATTTGCAAAAAGCATACGTGAAGGCCGAGATACTGTAAAAAGACTGCATACGTATGCACAAAAATAAGCCTGTTTGAGTGACTTCAAAAAGCGTTGCCATTAAATTGAATCTGTTTACCAATTGCATGTAATTAAAAAGTAACACGGCATAGCACCTCGCAAGTGCATATTTTAGCTGGGTTGCACTATAATAGTGATTGCATGTAATGGTCTTACCAATTTCACATTGATATTTATTAGTTAAATTTAGCCAATAATGCATAGATCTAATTTATTTCTTAATAATTACAAGCTGTTAAAGCAGGTTTAAATCATTAGGCTATTTTGCATAGTTGTAATATTCGGATAAAATTGGTTGCACCAATAAATATCATTTAAAACAGTGTGTTACTAAGTTTTGTGTGAAGTTTATGTTAATTTATGTTTGTTTTATAAGGCTTGAATACGTATGCATAAACTTGTTAATAAAATAAACCAAGCGTTAATATCCATCCTGACAACAAAATAAGCTCGCCTCGGTTTACTATCACTAAACAATTGAGCGGGTATCACAATATGGGTAACGGGAAAACATCATGTCTATGTTCAAACCAAGTATATTAACTCTGGCGTTAGCTGCTGCTGGCATCACTAGTTTTGCAGCAACTGCAGCGGAAGAAAAACAACTAAAAAATGATGACGTAGAAGTTATCGAAGTTAAAGGTTTTCGTGGCAGTATTGTAGAATCAATCAACACTAAACGTTTTTCACCAGAAGTCGTTGAGTCTATCTCTGCAGAAGATATCGGTAAGTTACCTGATTCGTCGATTGCTGAGTCTATCGCTCGTCTACCTGGCTTAACAGCACAGCGCCTAGACGGTCGTGCAAGCCGAGTGAGTGTACGTGGCTTTAGCGAAAACGAAAGTGCCACTACATTTAATGGCCGTGAGCAAGTATCAATTGGTGATAACCGTGGCGTTGAGTTCGACCTTTACCCATCTGAAATAATGAGCGGCGTAACTGTTTATAAAACACCAAGTGCGAGTATCGAAGCTGAAGGCATCGCCGGTGTTATCGACATGCAAACCGTTAAACCTTTAAGTAAAGGTGAACGTGTAATCATGTTTAATGGTCAACTTGAGCAAACTGGTTTTGGTAAGCTTAATCCAGACGGTGATGATCAAGGTTACCGTGGTACGGTCTCATACATTGACCAATTCGCAGATGACACCATTGGTGTTGCGTTTGCTCTAAACACAATGAGTTCACCAAACCAAGAAAAGCGTTGGAACTCATGGGGTTACCCAGAGTTTACTACTGAAGATGGTCAATCATATTCTATTTTAGGTGGTGCTAAACCATACGTACGTTCTTCAACGCTTGAGCGTGACTCAGCAATGCTTGTATTAGAAGCTGCACCGACTGATAAATTAAATATGACGTTTGATGCGCTTTATATCGACTTTTCAGATGAACAAATTTTGCGCGGTATCGAAATTCCATTTGCATGGGGTCAAGGTTCAATTAGCTCAGATTCAACAACAGTTGATGCTGAAACTGGATTTATCACAAGTGCTGTGACTGAAGGTCAGCGTGTTGTTGTTCGTAACGACCATCAAGAACGAAAAGCTGAATTAACGCAGTTTGGTTTTAATGCAAAATACGATATTAACGACAGTTGGAGCACAGAGTTTGATATTAGCCGCTCTGAGGTTGAACGTCAGCTATGGAGCATTGAAAGTTATTCAGGCACAGGTCGAGGTGATGCTAATGGTGTTGCTGACAACATTGGTTATATGCTTGATGGTGGTAATACAGGTGCACAATTTTCTCATGAACTAGATTACAGTGACTATAACCTAATTCAATTAGGTGGCCCGTTATCGTGGGGTGGAAGTAAAGCCCTTAATGACAAATATGGTTTAACTGACACACCATTTCAAAATACAGCACAAGATGGTTTCATCAATGCGCCAGAAGTGAATGATGAACTAACCACGTTAAAACTTGCTGCAACTAAAATTCTAGACAACGAATACGTTAATGCTGTTAAATTTGGTATGTCTTATCGTGACCGTGAAAAATCAAAGTTATCTGAAGGTTATTTTTTAACACTTAAAGATTTTTCTCTATCAAACCCAGGTATGGTTTCGGTTCCAGAGCAGTACCGTTTAGGTTCAGCTAGCTTAGACTTCATTGGTATGGGCGATATGATTGCCTACGATACTCGTGCCTTAATAAACGATGGTTACTATGATTTACTTCAAGAAAGCCTTACAGACCAAAAACATAAAACACAGTCGTGGACAGTCCAAGAAAAAGTAACTGCCTTCTTTGTTCAAGCTGACATTAACGCAGAAATTGGAGCAATTCCGGTAACAGGTAATGTGGGCGTTCGCTATGTTAAAACTGAACAGTCTTCACAAGGTTCAGCTGCTAACACAGTAGACGGTCTCGTAGTTGTTACACCAACAGACGTAAGTCACGACTACAGCCACGTTTTACCAAGCATTAACTTGTCGTTTGCAATCGACGAAGAACAAACGTTACGTTTTGGTGCGGCTAAAACTATTTCGCGCGCATTATTAAACGATATGAATGCGTCAATCAATGCATCATACGGGCAACAACCAGATGATAATGGTAACTTTTGGAGTATTTCAGGTGGTAACCCTAAACTAGAGCCAAAAGAAGCGACAGGCTTTGATATCAGCTACGAAAATTACTTTAATGCAGAAGGTTACTTCTCTGCTGCGGTTTTCTATAAAGATATCAACCAGTGGATATTTGATGGTACATACGCAGTCGATATGTCTGGCGTAGCTAATCCTGCAACGGGTGAAATACCAGCAACTTCTTCAGGTACTGGTAATGGTAAAGTAAATGGCGGCGGCGGTGACCTATGGGGTTACGAGCTTTCTCTTGCGCTACCGTTTAACGTATTTCATTCTTCACTTGATGGCTTTGGTTTAATTGCAAGCCATACGGGAATTGAACAAGACGTTGAAGATCAAAATGGGAATGAGTATGAACTTGTTGGCCTATCTGACCAAATTGATAGCTTGACTGTTTACTACGAGCGTAATGGCTTCCAAGCGCGTACAAGTATGCGTAAACGTAGTGACTTTAAAGGTAATGTAAATGGATTAGGCCTTGCTGCAACTCAAGTTGACATTAAAGGTGAAACAATTTGGGATGCACAATTGGGCTTTGATTTTGGCGAAGCAGGTGTTGATAGCTTAGATGGCTTAAATGTAACCTTCCAAGTACAAAATATTACTGAAGAACCGTTTACCACTTTAAGTGGCGATAACGCGCTGCAAGTACGTGACTACCAAGATTATGGTCGTACGTTCTTATTGGGCTTTAGTTACAAGCTATAATAAACGTTGTGTGTAGAAGCCCTTGTAATTTATTTTACAAGGGCTTTTTTATAGCTACTTTATCTAAATTTTATCAAACTTAACAAAGCTTTGGCTTGTAGAAGTGGGCAATACTATGAAACCAATAAAAAACGTTGTTATTGCGGGTGGTGGGACCGCTGGTTGGATAGCCGCAGCGCTACTTAATAAAGTGTTAGGTAAAGTAATTAACATCACCCTTATAGAATCCAGCAGTATTGGTACTATTGGCGTTGGTGAAGCGACCATTCCGCCTATTATTCACCTCAACAATGCGTTAGGTATTAATGAACAAGACTTTATAAATGCTACTAATGCCTCTATAAAGCTTGGCATTGAGTTCGAAAACTGGAAAACACCATCACATAGTTACATGCATGCGTTTGGCTCGTTTGGTAAAGACTTTCCGTTTTGTGACTTTTATAACTTTTGGGTAAAAGGGCAAATTAGTGGTAGTGAGGATTCTTTATGGGATTTTTCACTTAATTACCAAGCAGCTAAAAAGCACAAGTTTGCACCACTAAGCGCTATTCCTAATACACAGCTACCTGGGATAAGTTACGCTTTTCATTTTGATGCGACCTTATATGCTGAGTACCTTAAAAAACTGGCATTATCACGCGGTGTAAAACACATCGATGCAAAAATAGAGCGTGTTACTCAGTGCCCAAATACAGGCCAAATTAACAGTCTAACGCTTGATAATAATAGCCAAATAGAGGGGGATTTATTTATAGATTGTACGGGGCAACGTGCACTTTTAATTGAGCAAACGCTTAATACAGGCTTTGTTGATTGGTCGCATTATTTACCATGCGATAGCGCCGTAGCAGTGCAATCAACAGGAGGTGACGAATTAAGGCCTTATACGCGTTCTATTGCACATAACGCAGGCTGGCAGTGGCAAATACCGTTGCAAAATAGAACAGGAAACGGGCTTGTTTACTGCAGTCGATATTTATCTGACGAGGGCGCGACTGCACTTTTACTTAATAACTTACCGGGTGAACCTACAACAGATCCTCGCTTAATAAAATTTAAAACTGGGCGACGCTTAAAGCAATGGCATAAAAATGTGGTAGCAGTGGGGCTTTCAAGTGGGTTCTTAGAGCCGCTTGAGTCTACCAGTATTCATTTAATTCAAAGTGCGGTTATACGTTTAATTAAGTTATTTCCTCATAATGGCATTAGTGATGCGCTTGTTACTGAATTTAATAAGCAAAGTGTTACTGAAATAGAACATATTCGCGACTTCATTATTTTGCATTACAAATTAACCGAACGAGAAGACTCGCCATTTTGGCGCCAATGTAAGCAAATGGATATACCTCAATCGCTAGCTCATAAAATTGATTTATTTAGGCAAACAGGCAAGGTAGTGCGCGAAAACGACGAGCTATTTGCAGAAGTGGCTTGGCAGCAGGTGTGTATTGGACAAGGTCTTATTCCCGAGGATTATAACAACATCGTTGACTCACTCAGTAGTGAACAACTAAACGATTTATTCTCAACACTAAAAACGCTTATTACCTCAACGGTAGATCAATTACCCACTCATAAAGATTTTTTAGCAAAAATTAAAAAGGCCTGATGATGCAACTTTTAAAAAAGCTTTTACTTGTAAGTGCCTGTACTTTACCAACCATTAGCTACGCACTTGACGTTGAGCCAGCTAATTGGTGGGTTGGCATGAACAAAAACACGATTACCATCATGGTTCATGAGCAAAACATTGCAAACGGGCAAATTAAATTAGCTAAATACAACGGCGTTAAGTTAAATAAAGTAACCCGTACCGATAATCCAAATTATGTATTTTTAAATATTACCATTACCGACGCCGCTAAAGCCGGAACGCTTAAGTTTAATAGCAGCGAAACGAGCAATAACTTTGAGTTTCCACTTCTTGAACGAGATAAAAACAGCGCTCAGCGTAAAGGGTTTACATCAGCTGATACGCTTTATTTAATTAACCCCGATCGATTTGCTAATGGTGATAAAGAAAACGATACCGTCCCAAGCATGTTAGAAGCAGCAAGCCCGAGTATAAAAGGTGGGCGCCACGGTGGTGATATTCAAGGCGTTATAAACGCGCTTCCCTATTTAAATGACTTAGGCGTAACACAGCTTTGGCTAACGCCTGTGCTTGAAAACAACATGCCTAATTATTCTTATCATGGATATGCAATTACAGACTTTTATAAGGTTGACCCACGAATGGGCTCAAACCAGTTATACAAAACGTTATCTGTAAAAGCAAAAGAGCAGGGTATAGGCCTTGTAATGGATATGGTTCTTAACCATTTTGGCTCTGAGCATACTTGGGTTAAAGATAAGCCAACTAAAGATTGGATTAACTTTAATGGTGAGTTTAATAAAGGCAAGAATGCCACCAGCCATGCGCGCCAAACCATACAAGACCCACACGCCAGTGAGTACGATAAACGCCAGTTTAACGATGGCTGGTTTGTCGAAACCATGCCTGATTTAAATCAGCGCCAACCACTGTTAAGTGAATACTTAATTAAAATGCGATTTGGTGGATAGAATACGCCGATTTAAGCGGCATACGCGTTGATACCTACTCTTACTCAGATAAAGCATTTTTGAGTGATTGGACAAAAGCCATAATGCAAGAGTATCCAGACTTTAATATTGTTGGAGAAGAGTGGACGTCTAACCCTGCTATTGCTTCTTACTGGCAACGTGGCAAGCATAATCAAGATGGGTATACATCAAGCTTACCAAGCGTGATGGACTTTTCGTTGCAAGAGTCGGTAATTCAAGCGCTAAATGAAGATGAAAGCTGGAACACGGGTTGGGTTAAAGTATATGAATCGTTAGCTAATGACTTTTTATACCCTGATACAAATAACATTATGGTGTTTGCCGATAACCATGATATGAGCCGTGTTTACACTGAGCTAGGTCAAGATGTAGCCAAAACAAAAATGGCGATGACCTTGTTTTTAACCACACGTGGCATACCGCAAATGTATTACGGTACGGAAGTACTATTAGATAACACCCCAAGTAAAGACCATGGCGATATTAGAATTGACTTTCCTGGAGGGTTTGATGGGCAAACACGTAACGCCTTTACCAAAGAGGGCTTAACAAAACAGCAAAAAGAGATGCATAACACCATCAGTACGCTGCTTAACTTTAGAAAAAACAGCTCAGCACTAGATAAAGGTAAACTTGTACACTTTACGCCTCAACAAGGGGTTTATAGTTATGCACGTATTGGCGATGAGCAAACTGTGTTGGTATTTATGAATAAAAACACAGAGGCACTACAAAAAAATATTGAGTATATGCAAGAGGTAATGCCTAGCAGCATAACAGCATTTAATTTATTTACTCAAAAAACACAAAAGCTTGGCAAAACTGTTCAATTACCAGCTATGAGCGCAACTGTATTAGTTATCAATAAGCCACAATAGTGACCTGAATACGTATGCAGCAACTGTATGGTTGCTGCAGTAATCTTTAGTATAAAGTTATTAACAATACTGACAAAAAAGACACACAATGAAAAAATCAGTTTATATACCCGCAGTGCTGTGTAGTGCACTTATTGCTACAGGGTGTTCAGAAAATAATAAACCTGAACAACAGCAAACACCTGCACATACGCAAAATGAGCTTACCAAGCCAGTTGTGTATCAAGTTTTTACCCGTTTGTTTGGTAATACCGAGACAGCTAATGTGCCATGGGGCACGAAAGAGCAAAACGGTGTAGGTAAATTTGCCGACTTTAACGACGCAGCCCTAAAAGGCATTAAAGAGCTAGGTACCACGCACGTTTGGTACACCGGTGTGTTACACCACGCGTTAGTGGGCGATTATACCGACTACAGCATTTCAAAAGATGACCCTGATGTAATAAAAGGTCGCGCAGGCTCACCGTACGCAATTAAAGATTACTACGATGTTAACCCCGATTTAGCTGTTAATGTAACAAACCGCATGGGAGAGTTTACCCAGCTTATTGAACGTACACATAGCCATGGCATGAAAGTCATTATTGATATAGTGCCTAACCATGTGGCACGTAATTATGAATCGCTAGGTAAGCCTAAAGGTGTTAAAGACTTTGGTGAGCAAGATGACACCAGCAAAGAGTACGATAAAAATAATAATTTTTACTATGTACCAGGAAAATCTTTTCAAGTACCTACAGATGTAAATTACCAAGTCCTAGGTGGCAATGCTCATCCACTTGCGGACGGCTTTTTTGATGAAAACCCAGCAAAATGGACCGGTAATGGTGCACGAGCGCCAAAACCTGACATAAACGATTGGTACGAAACCGTAAAAGTGAATTACGGTGTTAAACCAGACGGCAGTTACGACTTTCCAACACTACCAAAAAACATAGAAACGAAAGATTACCGTGTTCATTATGCGTTTTGGCAGGATAAAGAACTCCCTAATAGCTGGTATAAATTTAGAGATATTGCATTGTTTTGGCTCGACAAAGGGGTTGATGGCTTTAGGTATGATATGGCTGAGATGGTACCTGTCGAATTTTGGAGTTTTTTGAATTCATCAATAAAAATGCAAAAGCCAGATGCCTTTTTACTGGCTGAAGTTTACAACCCAAAAATGTATCGCTCCTATATTCATCAAGGAAAAATGGATTTTCTTTACGACAAAGTGGGCTTTTACGATACGTTAAAGGCCATTATGCAAAGCAAGCAGTCAGCAAACACTATTTTTGATGCGCATAAAACTGTTGCAGACATAGAGCAACACATGTTGCACTTTTTAGAAAATCACGACGAGCAACGTATCGCTAGTCCAGACTTTGCAGGAAATGCAGTTTGGGGTAAACCGGCTATGGTGGTTTCTAACTTAATTAGTCGAGCACCAAGCTTATTATACTTTGGCCAAGATGTTGGTGAGGATGGATCTGAAAATGCCGGCTTTGGATCGCCTACTCGCACCAGTATTTTCGATTACATAGGCGTTCCCGCTCATCAAGCATGGATGAATAACGGTAAGTTTGATGGCGCAAAACTCACTAACGAACAAGCTGCTTTGCGTGAGTACTATAAAGCAATTATGGCTTTAAATAGCTTACCTGCTGTTGTAGGCGGCGATATGCAAAAACTTAACCTGACAGGTAGCGATCGTATTGTTGGCTTTAGTCGAACGCTAGGGCAGCAAACGATTTTGGTACTAAGTAACTTCAGTGAGCAAACACAGAGTATCTCCGTTGATTTATCTCAGGAGCAAGTAACAAAACTGGGAGGAAGCTCACTAATTGTTGATTTACTTGAGCAACACCAAGTGGAACTTAAAACACACTCACAAGGCGCCACATTTAACCTGACACTTGATGCATTTAGCAGCGCAGTATTAACAAATAAGGCTAATAATGAATAATCAAAATAATAATACCGATAAGCCAAATTTAAGTTTTTGGCAAATATGGAACATGTGCTTTGGCTTTTTAGGCATACAGTTTGGTTTTGCTCTGCAAAACGGCAATGTAAGCCGAATATTTCAAACATTAGGCGCACAAGTTGATGATATTCCTATTTTATGGGTTGCAGCTCCGCTTACAGGTTTAATTGTTCAGCCTATTATAGGTTACTGGAGCGATAAAACGTGGGGGCGCTTTGGCCGTCGTCGTCCGTTTTTCTTTGTGGGCGCTGTGTTAACAACACTTTCGTTGTTTATTATGCCGCACTCGCCAACACTTTGGATTGCTGCTGGTATGTTGTGGATTATGGATGCCTCAATCAACGTGACAATGGAACCGTTTAGAGCGCTTGTTGGCGATAACCTGCCAGAAAAACAACGCGCGACAGGTTACGGTTTACAAAGCTTTTTTATTGGTATTGGTGCGGTGTTAGCCTCGGCGCTACCATGGATGATGACCAACTGGTTTGATGTCAGTAATACTGCAGCGGCTGGGCAAATTCCCGAGTCGGTTAAATATTCATTTTACTGGGGTGGAGTAGTTTTATTAGTTGCTGTTTTATGGACTGTGGCACGCACGAAGGAATATAGCCCAGAACAACTTGCTGAATTTGAACAGCAAACAGCAAAATCTACGACTGCAATTATTGCTGATATTAACTTTAATAAAGGTGCCATTATTTTTGTGGTATTGGGTTTAGCAACTCTTGCATTAGTCATGGGCTTATCCCTTGAAAAAGAGCTTTACCTATTAGCCGGTGGATTATTGGCATTTGGTATTGTTCAGTGGATAGCAGCGGCACTTAAAAGTGCGAATAAAACCCAAGGTGGTTTTTATCAAGTAGTACAAGATGTATTTACTATGCCAGAGGCCATGAAGCAGCTTGCTTGGGTGCAGTTTTTTAGCTGGTTTACTTTATTTGCTATGTGGATTTATACAACTTCCGCGGTAACAAGTTTTCACTATGGCAGTAGCGATGCAACCTCTAAAGCATTTAACGATGGTGCAGACTGGGTGGGTATTTTATTTGCAGCCTACAATGGCTTTGCCGCAATTGCAGCTATGTGTATTCCGTTTTTAGTAAAGAAAATGGGTTTAAAAGGCGCACATTGTTTTAATTTATTGCTAGGCGCGTTAGGCCTTGCAAGCTTTATGTTTATACAAGACCCTAAAATGTTACTTATACCTATGATAGGCGTAGGGTTTGCGTGGGCGTCTATTTTATCGCTGCCTTATGCCATGTTAAGTAACGCCTTACCAAGTAATAAAATGGGCGTTTATATGGGTATTTTTAACTTCTTTATTGTTATACCGCAATTACTTGCAGCTAGCATTTTAGGGCTTATTTTACGCCATCTATTTTCTAACCAGCCTATTTACGCCCTATTAATTGGTGCAGCCTCATTTGTGGTTGCCGCTGTAGCCGTAATGCGCGTTAAAAATTCTAATTAAGGACACACAATGAAAAAATACAACCTTATAACCGCCTCACTTTTAGCCTTAGGTTTAACAGCTTGTGGCGCACAAAACACAACTAATGAAAGTACTACAGCACAAGTTACATCGGCACCAGGCGCCCCAGGAGTAGAGCCATTTTGGGCGTATGCAGGCAAAACAGGTATTGGCACATCGTTTGAAGAATATAAAAAAGGCCAGTACAGAGATACAGCCGCAACAGGCAATGTGTCTAAAGTATGGTTTTCTATTGCTCAAGGAATGATCACCGAAACCATGTTTGGGCTTATTCACCAAGCGCAAATAAAAGACATGCAATTTATTGTTACCGGTAAAGACTTTACTGTAACCGAGGCTGATGACTTAGACGTAAGCATTGATTACTTATACAAAGATGATCAAGGCAGACCGCTTTCGCTTGCTTATAAGGTAACAAGTACCGATAAGCAAGGCCGCTTTAGCTTAGAAAAGCACATATTTACCGACCCAGATACACAAACATTATTTGTACGAAGTGTGTTTAATACTCAATTAGAGGGTCTAAAAGCCTACGTTAACGTTAACCCGTACATTAACAATAACGGGTTAGGTGACTTTGCTAAAACAACAGAACAAGGACTCGTCGCATGGGAAGGCGATAACTATTTAACATTACAATCAAGTTCACCTTTTAAAGCTAAAACAGTAGGATTTACAGGTGAAAGTGATGGAATAAGTTCACTTAAAACAACGCAAGCAATTAATAATCAGTATACAAATACCGGTGAAGTTTCAGGTAATGTAAACATGCTTGCAGAACTCGGTGATATAAGTAACAACACCACTTTTGATTTAGCGTTAAGCTTTGGAAAAACCCAGCAGCAAAGTATTCAGCAAGGCGAACAAAGTTTGGCTAAGGGTTACCAAGCCGTACTCGATCACTACAACGGTAAAGGCGACGCGCTAGGTTGGCAAGATTACCTGCAAAGCCTTAAACCACTAAATACAATGACTGAACAAACTGCCGATAACGGCAAACTTTTATACACCAGTGCCATGGTATTAAAAGCACAAGAAGATAAAACACACGCGGGTGCGCTTATTGCGTCACTGTCAAACCCATGGGGTGAAACTGTATCGGCTAAAGAAGGCTCTACCGGCTATAAAGCAGTATGGGTACGCGATTTTTATCAAGTAGCTATGGCTTTTATGGCGCTCGGCGATACGGCTACAGCTAAAACAGCATTCGAATACCTTGAAAAAGTACAAGTTAACAGCAGTACACCGGGTAACAATGGTGATACAGGCTGGTTTTTACAAAAAACACATGTTGATGGCGAACTTGAATGGGTTGGTGTCCAGCTTGACCAAACAGCCATGCCTATTATGCTTGCTTGGAAACTTCACCAAGCTAATGTACTTAGCGATGAAGAGCTAAAAACTTGGTACGGCAAAATGTTAAAACCTGCAGCTGACTTTTTAGTTGATGGTGGCCTAGCTAAAATTTTATGGAACGACACGCAGATTACTCCACCGGCAACACAGCAGGAGCGCTGGGAAGAGCAAGAAGGGTATTCTCCTTCTACTACTGCCGCAATTGTTGCAGGGCTAATAACAGCAAGCGATATAGCAACACTTAGCGGTGACGATAAAAACGCAAAACGTTATTTGGAAACGGCTAAAAAATATAACAGCGAAATAGAATCGCAAATGTTTACTACAGAGGGTAATTTAAAAGGCGAAAGTACCGATGGTGAATATTTTATTCGCATTGGTCAGGACACTGGCGCCAATTCAAACACTAAAATTAACGCCAATAATGGCCGTGAAGGGTTTAATAAAAAGCAAATATTAGATGGTGGTTTTTTAGAGCTAGTACGCTATGGCGTTCGCGGTGCAACCGACGAAAGTATTGTTAAAACACTGCCTGAATACGACGATGAAACGCTTGAAGATAACCTACAGGTAAAATATAGCTTTAGTTTTGAAGATGGGACCGGCACATTTGCAGGCTATCGCCGTTACGGTAACGACGGTTACGGCGAAGATGAAGTAACAGGCACAAATTACGCAGAAGGTGGCGCTAACACACCAGGCCAACGTGGTCGTGTATGGCCATTTTTCACCGGTGAACGTGGCCATTACGAAATAGCGGCAGCCAACGCTACCAAAACATTGAATGATGCTAAGCAGGCTGATATTAGAAATAGTTACGTAAAAGGTTTAGAACAATTTGCTAATGAAGGCATGATGCTGCCTGAGCAAGTATGGGATGGTGTAGGTGTCAACAACGCGGGTTATGAACTAGGCGAAGGTACTAATTCAGCAACCCCACTGGCATGGACTCATGCTGAGTACGTGAAACTAGTACGCTCACTAAGCGATAAACAAGTATGGGATCATTACCCAGTAGTAGAGAAAACACTAAAGTAAATTTAGTTACTTAGTAAATAAAAAGCCACGCTTACAGCGTGGTTTTTTATGTTCAAGCCAAGTTATATTTAAGTATGGCTATATCAATTTTTAAATATTTAACTCGATCCGCGAGCAATTAGCACAGGGGGTAAAAGGGTGCTTTGCACATCTTCTTCTCTGATTAGTTTGAGTAAATTTTCAACGAGCATTTGCCCTGCAAGAGTTGTATTCTGCTCTATGGTTGTCAGTGGTGGGTTTACAAAACTGGCTATAGCTATGTTATCAAACCCGACTACAGCGACATCTTTAGGGACATTAATATTTGCTTCTTTGAGTGCTCTGATAGCACCAATTGCAATTAAGTCGCTTGCTGCAAACAAGGCATTAAATTTAATATTATTGGCAATGAGCGAGCGAGTTGCATGATAGCCCGATTCTTCCGTTGAAATAGCGTTAGCCATTTTACGTTCATTTATTGCGATGTTGTTAGCTTCTAGCTCGTCCTTAAACCCTTGAAAGCGAGCAAAAAATTCCGGACTGTGGTCAGAAGCATCGCCAATAAATGCACAATCTTGTCTGTTGTGAGCTATAAAATGAGCCGCAGCTTGTTTACCACCACCGTAATTGTCACAGCACACGGTTAAATCAGGTCTGTTATCTACCGTTGCCCCCCAACATACAAATTTAGTGTTTTGCTCAAGCAGTGTTTTAAATTTAGGCTGAAAATCAATGTAATCGCCATAACCAAGCAAAATAATGCCATCGGCTCTGTGGCTATCTTCGTAATCGGCTTGCCAATCTGCACTGGCTGATTGAAACGATACTAATAAATCGTAGCCTTCTTTTGCACACGCGCGTGTAATACTGCCGAGCATAGATAAAAAGAACGGGTTAATTTGTGATTCGTCTGAGGTAGGGTCTTCAAATAATAAAAGTGCGAGTGTGCTGCTTTGTTGCGTGCGCAAGTTGCTTGCGTTTTTGTCGACCTTGTAATTAAGTTTTTTGCAATGTCATGAACACGTTTACGTGTTTCTTCGTTAACAAGCGGGCTATTTCGTAAAGCGCGAGATACAGTTGATTGAGATACCCCTGCATAGTGGGCAATATCAAATGATGTAGCTTTACCTTTCATTATCACAACTTAGTTAATGTAATACACAATAGTGCCATTTTCGTTTATTAATTAAATATTTCAAGCTTTTTGTGTTTAATGTAAATTATTTATTGATTTGACTGTGACACCGGTGTCATAATATTTATGTTTTATCATTTTGTTGTCAAAACGAATTGGCTGTTTGTAATTGCTACAGGCAGCATTTTTTCTCTGATAGCCGCTTTAGGGTGATAGCCTAAAGCAATTACACCAATGGTTTACTATTGTAGAACAAAAAGCACTGATTGCTTAAACAAAAGAGATAACACCATGAGCCTAAACTCTTCTACCCAATTTGATCCTATTTTAGTTGCCGATGTTGGTGGCACTAATGCTCGTTTTGCTTTAATTACATCGTTTGATGATACAACAAATCAATTTGCAATTGAGCATAATAATACGTTTCCTAGTGCTAATTTTGGCTCACTTGAAAAAGCACTCGAGCATTACTTATCAACCGTACCACATATTGTACCAAAACGCGCATGTTTGGCAGTTGCTGGCCCTATAAAAGCAGGGCAAGTACATTTAACAAATTTAGGATGGCACTTTAGTGTTAACGATTTTAAGGCTCATTTTGAGTTAAAAGAGCTTGATGTTATTAATGATTTTGCTGCTTTTGCTTACGCTGCACCTTACTTAAGCCCATCTCAAAATGTTGTTATAAAAGCAGGTCAAGCTGATGACAATGCAAATATTGGTGTAATGGGTCCCGGAACTGGCTTTGGTGCGGCTTGTTTAGTCAGAACATCTCACTCTACTTCTGTTTTAAGTTCGGAAGGTGGGCACATATCGCTTGCAGCGGTAACAGAGCTTGATGCCTTGTTAATTCAAGAACTAAAAAAAGAGCATCAACACGTGTCTGTCGAAACCGTTTTTTCAGGCCCTGGTATTACCCACTTATATAAAGCAATGGCTGCAGTTAAAGGGCAATCGCCTAAAAATCTTGATGCTGCACAAATTAGCAGCTTAGCAAATAGTGGCGAATGTGATGTGTGCGATGCAACCCTGAATCAATTTTGTGATTGGATTGGCAGCGTAGCAGGCGATTTATCACTAGCTTATGGCGCATTGGGTGGCCTATTTATAGGTGGTGGAATATTACCGCGTATGCAAGCTCGATTACTTGAAAGCCGTTTTGTTGAACGCTTTTCGCAAAAAGGGATTATGTCGCAATACACAGGGCAAATACCTGTTACATTAGTGACACAAGACAACATACCTTTAATTGGCGCAGCGGCGTGTTTGCACAACGCAAATTAGTTTTTTGTTGATTGCATGTGGAAAATAGAGTGATGAAGAAAGTAACAATCAACAGCGTAGCAAGTCATGCTGGCGTATCTAAAAAGACAGTATCGCGGGTTCTAAATAACGAGCCCAACGTGAGTGCAGCCACTCGCGAAAAAGTACTCGCTGTGTTTAAAGAGTTGGATTACACGCCAAACCCTATAGCGCGTGGGTTAGCACAAAATCGAAGTTTTATTATTGGTTGTTTATACGACAACCCAAGTAAAAGCTACATAACCCGTGTTCAAACAGGGGCTCTAGCCGCTTGCCAAGAAAACAATTACAACTTGCTAATTCACCCATGTGAATGCAGAGGTGAGGCTTTAATTAGCAACGTTGAGCAGTTACTTCAAACATCCCGTTTAGATGGTATTGTACTTACGCCACCTTTTGGTGATTTTCCTGAGCTGGTTGAGTTTTTAACAGCTAAAAAAATCCCGTTTGCGCGAGTTGCGTCCGCAATTTTACAAGATGAATCTATTTCTGTTCGTAGTAACGATGAGCAGGGCGCATTTGAAATTACAGAACATTTAATCAGCCTTGGTCACAAGTCAATTGCATTTATTAAAGGTCACCCCGATCACAGTGCAACACAGCAGCGCTTTAAAGGCTACAGGCGTGCATTAGCCGATCACAAAATTGAGTTTGACGAGCGATTAGTTGAAGAGGGTAACTTTAGTTACCACTCGGGTGTAGACAGCGCGCGCAGTATTTTAGACTTGTCGCCACGGCCTACGGCTGTATTTGCATCGAACGATTACATGGCAGCAGCGGTGCTAAAACTTGCAACACAAAGGCAATTGCGTGTACCTGACGACATATCTATAGCTGGTTTTGACAATGCACCTATTGCACGCCACATTTGGCCAGGGTTAACAACCATAGCACAACCAGTAGAAGAGATGACAAAGCTTGCTGTTACTCAATTAATTAATCACATTACAGAGCCTCAAGAACAGCCTTTTCAAATTACGCTTGAATCGCGCTTAATAACGCGTGAATCAACGGCTCGCGTAAACCCATAAAATACTTTTTCACAGTAGCCTGAATAAGAGTGACGCTTATTCAGGCTTTTTTTTGCCCGCAGCTTGATAAAAGCGTGTATGTACACAAGAATTTAAGTGTTCATTAATTGGTCATGATAAAAAGTTAAATTAATTTTAGCAGTCAGGGTTGACACCGGTGTCATAGCTATGAGTTAATACAGTGACACCGGTGTCAGGTTTGTTGTGAGAGGCTCCCTGATATCGTACCTTTGAACGGGTCAATCAAAGATGCTCAGTACAGTTATTTACGTGGAGTCTGTAATTGCTACTGAGCCTTTATCCTCTAACTAATAGAGATGAGTTAATTATGTTACATCCTCGAATTCAAGAAGTTACCCAACGCGTTATTGAACGCAGTAAACAAACCCGTCAAGATTATTTAGATCGTATTTCGCATGCAAAAAAACAAACAAGAGTTCGTGCGGGATTAGGTTGTGGCAACATTGCCCACGTAATGGCAGCTTGTAGTAGCGACGATAAAGCGCGCTTAAAAGCAGACGAAGTGCCAAACTTAGCTATTATCAATTCATACAACGACATGCTATCTGCGCATGTACCTTACAAAGATTACCCAGACGTTATCAAAAGCATTGCAACCAAGTTTGACGCAACCGCTCAGGTAGCGGGTGGTGTTCCTGCAATGTGTGATGGTGTTACGCAAGGGCGTGATGGCATGGAGTTATCGCTTTTTTCTCGTGATGTGATTGCAATGTCTACCGCTGTTTCACTATCACATGATGTGTTTGATGGCGTTTTTTGTTTAGGCGTATGTGACAAAATTGTCCCAGGTTTATTAATTGGCGCATTATCATTTGGCCATTTACCTGTGTTCTTTTTACCTGCGGGTCCAATGCAGTCGGGTATCCCAAATAAAGAAAAAGCACGTATTCGCCAAAAGTTTGCACAAGGCCTAGTTAGCCGCGAAGATTTATTAGAAGCTGAAAGTGCATCTTACCACAGCGCGGGTACTTGTACGTTTTACGGTACTGCAAACTCTAACCAAATGTTAATGGAAATAATGGGCTTACACCTTCCTGGTAGCTCGTTTATTAACCCTTATACAGAGCTTCGTGATGGATTAACAGGTAATGCTGTAGAAACCATGCTTAAGCAACTTACAGATAGTAAAGAAAGCCCATGTTTAGCAGATGTGATCAGCGAAAAAACCATTATTAATGGTTTAGTTGGCTTGTTATCTACAGGTGGCTCTACTAACCACGCTATTCATATAGTTGCTATTGCAAAAGCTGCTGGTATTCAAGTGACGTGGAAAGACATGTCTGATTTATCAGAAGTTGTACCACTACTTACGCGTATTTACCCTAACGGCTCTGCGGATGTAAATCATTTTCAAGCAGCCGGCGGCATGGGCTTCTTAATGCGCGAACTAGCAAGCGCAGGCTACTTACACACAGACGTTAAAACAATGCTTGGCGATGGTCTTGCGCCATACATGACAGAGCCGCGTTTAGATAAAGACGAAAGCCTGATCATGAGCGATTCAAATGGTCCAAGCAAAGTGAAATGGGTTGATTGTCCTGCTAATTCACTTGATGAAGAAGTGCTTCGTCCTGTAAGTAATCCGTTTAGCAAACAAGGTGGCTTACAACTGCTTACTGGTAATTTAGGTAAAGCGGTTATTAAAGTGTCTGCTGTAGCTGAGGAGCATCAAGTTGTTACTGCACCTGCTAAAGTTTTCAACTCGCAAGGAGCATTACAAGAAGCGTATACCCGCGGCGAGTTAAATCAAGACTTTATAGCTGTACTTAAAGAGCAGGGCCCTAAAGCGAAAGGCATGCCAGAGCTTCATAAATTAACGCCAGTAATGGCAACCCTTCAAGACCAAGGTTTTAAAGTTGCTATTGTAACTGACGGTCGTATGTCGGGTGCATCAGGTAAAGTTCCAGCTGCAATTCACCTAGCACCAGAAGCCGTTGAAGGTGGCATAATTGCAAAAATTCAAGAAGGCGACTTAGTTACTTTAGATGCCCCTAACGGAATTTTAAAAGTACATGTTAGCGACGACGAGCTTGCAAAACGTGAGCTTGAAATTAGCCAGCCAAGCTTAACATTTGGTACGGGACGTGAGTTATTTACTGGATTTAGAAATATCGTAAGCAGTGCCGATTTAGGCGCGAGTGCTTTTGGACTTGAATAATAATTAGCCGAACTGGGTAATGAGGAACAAGTAATGAGTATTGAAAAAATCTTAGCATCGGCACCCGTTGTGCCAGTGGTTGTAATCGAAAAATTAGAAGATGCTGCACCACTTGCTAGAGCGTTATACAACGGTGGCTTAAAAGCACTTGAAATTACACTGCGTACGCCAATTGCAGCAGAAGCTGTAAAGTTGATGAAAGCTGAAGTGCCAGAAGCTTTTGTTGGTACGGGAACTGTAGTTGATAAAGCAAGCTTTGAAGCATCAGTGGCTGCAGGTGCAGATTTTATGGTTAGCCCAGGTGTGAGTACCGAGTTATTAGCACTTGCAAAAGAGTCAGACATTCCATTTTTACCTGGTGCTGCAACTGCGAGCGAAGTAATGCAGTTAGCAAGTCATGGTTTTAAGTATTTAAAATTCTTCCCTGCTGAAGCTGCAGGCGGAACGGCAATGCTTAAGTCTATAGGCGGACCATTACCACATATTACTTTTTGCCCAACAGGTGGCATTAGCCTAGCAACTGCACCTAACTATTTAGCACTTAACAATGTTATTTGTGTTGGTGGTACATGGATGCTAGACAAACAACTAATTGAAAATAAAGACTGGCAAGCCATTGAAGCGCTTGCTCGCCAAGCAAGTGAACTTAAATAGGAGTCTCAAATGATTAATGTAGCAATTAACGGTTATGGTCGTATCGGTCGCAATGTATTACGTGCGCTTTATGAGTCAGCACAAAACAGTGAAATTAAAATTGTAGCAATTAACGATTTAGCACCGGCTAATGTAAATGCACATTTAACACAGTTTGACTCAGTTCATGGTCAATTTTCTAAAAAAGTAACACTTGCCGATAACACCATGTTAATTGGTGATGACGTAATTACACTTACTCAAGAGCGTGACCCTGCAAACCTACCGTGGAAAGAGCTAAACGTAGATATCGTTTTAGAATGTACTGGTTTTTTCACTAAGCGTGAAGACGCTGCTAAGCACATTACAGCTGGCGCTAAAAAAGTTATTGTATCTGCTCCTGGTAAAGATTTAGATGCAACAGTAGTTCACGGCGTTAACAGTGATGTAATTAACGCTGATAGCAACATTATCTCTAACGCATCTTGTACGACTAACTGTTTAGCACCTATTGCAAAAGCAATTAACGACACAGTAGGTATTGAGCAAGGTAGCATGACTACAATTCATGCTTACACAAACGATCAAAACTTATCTGACGTTTACCACCCAGATCTATACCGTGCGCGTAGTGCAACACAATCTATGATCCCAACTAAAACAGGTGCTGCTGCAGCTGTTGGTTTAGTACTTCCAGAGCTTGCGGGTAAATTAGACGGTATGTCGGTACGTGTACCTACTATTAATGTTTCTTTAGTTGATTTTACGTTTATTACTAAGCGCGAAACAACTGCTGAAGAAATTAACGAAGTAATGAAAGCCGCAGCAACAGGTTCAATGAAAGATATCTTAGAATACAACGAGCTTCCGCTTGTTTCTATTGATTTTAATCACAACCCTGCGTCATCAATTTTTGATGCAACGCAAACAAAAGCTGAAGGCAAACTAGTTAAAGTAATGGCTTGGTACGATAACGAGTGGGGCTTCTCAAACCGCATGTTAGATCAAGTTAAAGCATTAGGTCAGTACTTATAATTGACCCTGTAAAAGTTTAGCTTTATCCAATCAAGCCTGCATTATGCAGGCTTTTTTTTGCTTAATTTATACCAATTCGTTTAATAAAACGTTTAGCGCTTTAAAACTAGGGCGCGATGCAATAACGCTGTTGGTAGCACGTGCTGCTATATCGGACATTTTATCAAAGAGGTCGTTTTGTTTATCTGCTGCGCTAACAGTACTTAGTAAATCCTCTATTAAACAACCAAAAGCGCGGACTTCTATTAATTGTATTTGCTGTTGCTGATATTCGCTAAGCATAACTAAATTTGTAGCTGCTCCGAAATCGCCAAATAAAACGTCATAGTGTTCATTTATCATGGTGTTATGGGCGTAAATATCGCCGTGGCTTACCTTATTCGTATGGAGGTGAGTAAGCGTATTTGCCATTTGTTTTGCTATTTTATAAACAGCTTCAATAGAGTAGTTGCAACCGTCATTAAACGTATCGCGTGTACATGTTTCTAAACTTGGTGGTAAGCCTAAATTAGTATAATTGCTATCTATTAACTCCATTACCAAGCCAAGTTGTTCACTTTGCTCTATGTAGCTTAATACCTTTATTAAGTTTGCATGATTAGCAGCTTGTAGGCAGCAATTCACCTCATCAAGTGGGTAACCATCGCTGGTGATCGCGCCTTTAAAAAGTTTCACTGCAACATTATTATGTTCTGTTTTTGCAAGATGAATAACACCCGATGCGCCTTGGCCTATTACTTTTTTAAGCTGAAAATTTTCAAGTGGAGTATTTTTCAACGTACTTTTAGTTAAGCACTGCGCTTTATTAAAGTTGTTACCTGCAAAGGCAAGCCAAGCAAGTTTTGGTAATTCTAGTAGCCAGTCATCGAGTTTTGTTAGGTTGTTTGCAGAGAGCCTAACAAGCTCTAAATTAGTACAGTTAGCCATACTTGCTGGTAAATTTTTCAGGTTATTACCCGCAAGTGCAAGCTTTTTAAGTTGGGTGTAATTACCAAAGTCGTCAGGTAATTCGTGTAAGTTATTATCGGTGAGAATAAGCCACTCAATATTTTTTGGCAGGCTGTTTGGTGCAAACTCCGATATTTGGTTTCCTTTAAACGCAACCATAATTAAAGCAGGGCATTTAGCCAATACTGTGGGTATATGTTTAAATTGATTAAACGACAAAAACACACGCTTAAGGCGATGCAAACACGCAAACTCGTCTGGTAAATCACTTAAATTATTATTAGAAAGATCAAGTACTTCAAGTGTATCGGCAAGCTTAAAAATGTCTGTGGGAAACTCAGATAGTTGCTCAACCAGCTGTAAGTGCTTTGCACCGGCTAACTTACCAGCCTTTAGCTCTGAAAGGGTATTCATTAATTTATAAAGCCCTGTAAATAAAAAAGCCAACATGGCTGTTGGCTTTAATTAACATGTAGATGAGGTTTAGAATTGCGCGTTATGATAAACGTTTTGTACGTCGTCACAATCTTCTAGCATTGCTAAAAAGCGCTCCATTACTTCAACATCTTCACCTTCAATTGGCGCTTCTACTTGTGGTACAAACGCAATTAAGTCTTCGTCAAATTCAGAAATGCCCATTTCTTCTAATGCAGTACGTGTGTTGTTGTATTCAGTATGAGGTGCGAATACGGTTACTTTACCGCTGTCTACTTCTACATCGGTTACATCAACGTCAGCCATCATAAGCGCTTCAAGAACAGCTTCATCATCGTCGCCATCAAAAACAAAAATAGCTAAATGGTCAAATAAATGTGACACCGAGTTTTGTGCGCCAATTTTAGCATTTGCTTTTGTAAAACAAACGCGTACGTCTGCAAATGTACGTTTGTTGTTATCGGTTAAACAGTCAACAATAATCATACAGTTACCAGGGCCGTAACCTTCGTAACGTGTTGCTGCGTAGTCTTCACCGCCGCCGCCTTTTGCTTTTTCAATTGCGCGTTCAATTACGTGTGCTGGTACTTGGTCTTTTTTTGCACGTTCAATTAAACGGCGTAATGATAGATTACCATCTGTATCTACACCGCCATTTTTAGCACAAATATAAATTTCTTTACCGTACTTAGAGTAAACTTTAGTTTTAGCACCCGCAGTTTTAGCCATTGAATCTTTTTTGTTTTGGTAAGCTCTTCCCATCTGCGTTTCGCCTTAATTTTATAAATAACTGAAAAATAATAGACCGTATTCTAAAGGTAAATGGCATTAAGGGCTAGTACGGAATGGGGAACATTAATAGTAAAAAAGTTAAAATAGCCATTTGAATAAAAGAATATGCATAAAATAAAACAGCCCGCTGTTGCGGGCTGTTTAGTATTTGTTTACATACGTATTAGTGTAATTACCAAATACGAACGCGTTCTTCTTCTGGCAAATACAAGGCATCACCAGGTTTTACGTCAAATGCTTTGTACCAAGCATCGTGGTTACGTGGTGCTTGTGCTCTAAAGCGACCTGGTGCATGCGTGCCACCGCGTAGTTGATTTAACATACTTTGCTCAGTACGTTTTTCTTTCCATACTTGTGCCCAAGCTAAAAAGAAACGTTGATCACCTGTTACACCGTCAATTACAGGCGCTTCTTTACCATTTAGGCTTAGTTTGTAAGCGTGGTAAGCCATGGCTAAACCACCCACATCACCAATATTTTCGCCTAGGCTATTACGCCCATTTACAAAGTTACCTTCAATAGGTTCGTATTTACTGTACTGTGCGGCAAGTTGGTCTGCTTTTGCATCAAATGCAGCACGGTCTTCGTCTGTCCACCAGTTACGTTGAATACCGTTAGCATCAGATTTTGAACCCTGATCATCAAATCCATGGCCCATTTCGTGGCCAATTACAGCACCAATGCCCCCGTAGTTAACCGCTGGATCGGCATTTGGATCAAAAAATGGAGGTTGTAATATAGCAGCTGGAAACACAATTTCGTTAAACGAGCTATTGTAGTATGCATTTACACGTTGTGGTGTCATGCCCCAACGGTTACGGTCAGTTTTTTGTAGTTCTTTTTCTACGCTTTCAGCGCGGAAAAATTCACGCATGTTTTTAACGTTACCCACTAAATCGTTTTGGCTAATAGTTAAACCATCGTAAGACTGCCATACATCTGGGTAACCAATTTTTGGAACAAATGCTGCTAACTTCGCACGTGCGTTTACCTTAGTTTCAGCGCCCATCCAATCAAGATTATCAATTCGCTCACCTAATGCTGAACGCAGGTTTTCAACCAGTTCAGACATTTGTTGTTTAGATGATTCAGGAAAGTATTGGTCAACGTAAATTTTACCAATAGCAAAGCCTAGCGAGCTTGTGCCCGACATTTCGTTAATTGCACGTTTCCAGCGAGGGCGTGGTTCTTGCTGGCCGTTTAGTTCTTTGCCATAAAATGCAAAACGTGTATTAAAAATATCTTCAGAAAGTAAACCTGCATTACCGCTAATTGCATGGTAGGTTAAGTAGTCTTTCCAAACCGCTAAATCTTCATTATTGATAAGCTCAATCATGGCTTTAACCGGTTCAGGCTGAGATACATTAAGTTGAGGAACTTTGTATCCTGTTTGCTCAAAATATACATCCCAGTTAAAACCAGGGTATGTAGAAGCTAAATCTTCACGTTTAATTTGATTTAACGACAGGTCGCGATTACGTCGTTTTTCGCGCGGCCAATGGCCTTGTGCTATTTTAGTTTCAAGCTCTAGTATGGCTTTTGCGCGTTCTGTTGTGTTATCAACATTGGCAAATTTTAGCATGTCGGCAATATGAGCCACGTAAGCTTCACGGGTTTTAACAAAACGCTCAGCATCTTCTAAATAGTAAGAACGGTCTGGTAAACCTAAACCACCAGCGCCTAACGACATTTCGTATTTATTTGGATCTAAACGGTTAAACCACATACCACCACCAATAGGAGTACGAAGGCCCGATAACCACGATTGCCCAAATACATAAGCTAAGTCGTCGGTAGATTCCATATTACTAATTTGATTTAACAGCGGTTGAATAGGTTTAACACCAAGTTCATTAAGTGTGTCGGTATCCATGTACGAATTATAAAAATCAGCAACCAATTGCTCTTCAGCGTTTAGTTCTTTACGTGCAGCAATGTCTTCAATAATTTTTTTAACACGGTCTTCACTGCGTTCTGCTAAAGCCGAAAACGCACCATAACGCGTTTTGTCTGCTGGCATATTGTAGTTGTCGTACCACGTGCCACTGGCGTACATGAAAAAGTCATCACCAGGTTTAACGGCTTCGTTACGCGCTGATAAATCAACGCCAAAGCTGCCTAATTCAGCTTTATTGCTAACAACTGTATTTTCTGTGCTTGCAGTTTGAACTTCACTGCTTGTAGTTTGTGGCTCTGAACAGCCCGTTATAAAAGTGGCAGCTAAAGCCGCTGCAATTAAACTCTTTTTCATCGTTTATCCCCCTGGATAATGAATTTGTTAATTTTTGTTATAAAAATATCATTTTGATTGTTATGTATAAAAGACAGGCACACAATTCTTTTGAGGTGAATCACAGCCTGACCCGATAAAACCAATAAACAACGCAAGCAACAAGCTCCCAACATAAATTAATAAATCAGGTTAATCTTGTTGTTGTAATGTCCACATATGTGCGTATTCACCGCCCAAGGCCAGTAATTCATTATGTTGCCCTTGTTCAACAATTTGGCCTGACTTAAGCACAATAATAGTGTGGGCATCGGTAATGGTTGATAACCTATGGGCAATCACAATACTGGTGTGCTCGCTGGCTACTTCATACATTGCCTTTAATATTGCTTGCTCAGCCTGAGAGTCGAGTGCCGACGTTGCCTCGTCAAATATTAAAATTGGGGATTGTTTTAAAATAGCGCGTGCTATTGCAATACGCTGTTTTTCGCCGCCAGATACTTTTAAACCTCGTTCACCCACTCGCGTTTTATCGCCATCAGCTAACGTATTAATGAAATCTTTTAAATGAGCCATTTCAATGGCTTTATCAATATCACTATCGCTTGCCGAAGGGCGACCATAGGCAATGTTTTCACGAATTGTTGTATTAAATAAAACGGTATCTTGAGGAACAATAGCAATAGCTTTACGAAGGCTATCAAGCGTGACCGAGTTAATAGCTTGGTTATCAATAGTAATGCTGCCCGATGTTACATCATAAAAACGATAGAGCAGGCGCGCTAGTGAACTTTTTCCAGCACCACTTGCGCCCACAATAGCTACCTTGCTACCCGCTTTCACTTTAAAGCTAATATTATTTAGAATAGGGCGGTTAGCGTTGTAGCTAAAACTCACATTATTAAAGGCAATTTCCCCATTTTTAACATCAAGGGTATTTGCATTTGGAGCATTAGTGACTTGTGGTTTTTTATTGAGTAAGCCTAGCATGTTTTCTAAATCGGTAAGAGCACGGCGGATTTCACGGTAAACAAATCCTAAAAAGTTAAGCGGTAAAAATAATTGGATCATATACGCGTTTATCATTACCAATTCACCAATGCTTAGTGACCCTGTTACTACCTCGCTTGAACCTAACCACATTAACGCGGTGATGGCACTGGCAATAATTAATGCTTGCCCTGAATTAAGCGCAAGCAAAGACATCCTATTTTTTAAACGCGCGGTTTCCCAATTAGCTAAAAATGAGTCATATGTTTTGGCTTCAAACTGCTCATTATTAAAATATTTTACAGTTTCATAATTAAGTAAGCTGTCTATTGCGCGTGTGTTACTGAGGTTATCAGCTGCGTTTGATTCACGAATAAAACGATTACGCCACTGTGTCACCGTGACTGTAAAAAATATATATACGCCAACAGCAAGAAGTGTAATTAACGCAAACCAAATAGAAAATAGCGACCCAAAAATAATAGCAACGGTGAGTATTTCAAAAAGGGTAGGCACAATGTTAAACATTAAAAAGCGCATTAAAAAGCTGAGTCCACTGGTACCACGTTCTATGTCACGGCTTATACCACCAGTTTGCCTGTCTAAGTGAAATGCAAGTTCAAGCGAGTGCAAATGCTTAAACACTTTTAGGCCAATATTGCGCATAGCATGTTCGGTTACCCGCGAAAAAACAGCGTCTCTTACTTCACCTAAAAACACACTAGCGAAACGCAAACCGCCGTACATTATTAATAATAGAGCGGGAATGACCAACACTGGGTTTATTGATTTATCAACCGAGTCGATAATTTCTTTTAACGCCCAAGGCATTAAAAGCGTGGCGCCTTTAGCACCAATAAGCGCTAAAAGCGCAATAAATACGCGCCCTTTAAACTTTGTAATGTAAGGCCACAACGTTTTAACGCTTTGTTTTAAATTCATGGCGTCTGCACGTTTTTCAACGTTTTGTCTGGAGCGCATTATTTTTCTCGATTAAATACTTAATTGTTAAGCATTGTATTTTAAATAGTTGCCCTAATATACTAGGCATCTCTTATTTTAGTTTGATTTAAGTATGTTTAAATTTCGTGTTTTTATAACTGCTTTTTTGCTACTAGCTGCACTGTTTAGTTTGCAGAGTAATGCTGTGCAGGTATCACAAAATTTAAATCCAGCTGTCAGTTCACACATTTTATTTACAGATGCTATTGATATAACTAAAACAAAGCCTACTAAAAAGTCTTCAGACGCACCTGCGCATAAAAAAACACAACATACCGATTTTGACTCACATCAGCCAAGGCTTACAGCAAGTAATACGTCACTTTTTTTGCACACAGTTCAAAGTGAGCCAGAATACGATGTTGTTTTTGAGTTTTTTGCGCAGCACCTTGTTAGGCAAATATTTTTACGCCCTCAAGCAGTAAACGTTATTCAGCCTTGGTATACGTTTGTGCACAATAGTAAAAAGTCCCGTTTAAGCGGCTGGAAAGATGCTAATTTACTCTACAAAGCAGTAACTACCTACCACGCTTAATTTTCCTTATTTAATTTTTATTAGGTTTCAACGTTTTTCGTTTAAGCCTTGAGATTAATTGTGCTTTTAAAAAGTACGTTGCCAGTAATTTACTGGTAATAAGGAAAAACCATGTTAAGTGTAAAAAAAGATCAAAAGCCATTTATGGCTAAATTTAAATTAAGCTATATAGCCATGCTTATTGTGCTGGTTTTATTAGCCATTAGCGCATTACCCAACTTATACCCTAATAAATCGTGGTTGCATGTATATAGCGCGCCACATAGCGAAACCCAAGCCGTGCCAAGCACTCAAGCCTTAGTTACTTTTTTAAATAACCAAGGCTTAAAAGTCGAGCAAGGCCTTGATAAGCAATACACTATAAATATTTTATTAAACGAGCCAACTAAAAGCGCACAAGCGCAGGCAGCCATAAAGGCGCAGTACCCAAACACGCAAGTTAAAATTGTAGAGCATGCAACAAGCCCAATTTGGCTGCAAGAATTTGGTTTATCGCCAATAAAATTGGGACTAGATTTAAACGGCGGTGTGTTATTTGTACTCGACGTAGATTTAGATAAAGCCGTTGATGAGCAATTAGTGAGTGCGTATCAACAAGCAAAATCAATTATTATTAAGCAAAAAGCGCACGGCCTTAAAGTGCTGCAAACAGGGCACGGCTTTGAAATTAACGCGCTGCCTAATGCGGTGCAAAAACTTAACCCAGTGATTGATGAGCTACAAAGTCGCTTTGCTAATTTAGCGGTTACAACAACCAATAACGGCAATGTTAGAAACGCCAAGTTTAGCTACTCAGTGCAAGGGCGCAGCAACTTTAATAAAGAAGTAATGAGCCAAACGCTTACTACGCTTCGCTCGCGCATTGAAGAATTAGGTATTACTGAAGCCGTAACACAGCGCCAAGGAACACAGCGTATACGCATAGAACTGCCAGGTGTGCAAGATCCAACAGAGGCAAAGCGCATCATAGGTGCAACTGCATCACTTGGGTTTTATCAGTTAAAAGAAATTGGTGGGCAAACATTTGATATGCAGTCTGGTGGCACCATAAACCTTGATCCTGTGCCGATTTTTACCGGTGAGCATATTAATAACGCCAATATAGGGCGAGATGATTGGGGTAAGCCACTTGTGCAACTTAGCCTTGATGGACAAGGCGGCGATGCGATGTCGTCGTTTTCAAAAGCGAATATTGGTAAGCCTATGGCCACGGTTTACTCTGAGTACTCTCAAAACGCTAAAGGTGAAACCGTTAAAAAAAGCGAAGTTATAAATGTGGCGAATATTGCGCAGCATTTAAGTTCACGTTTTAGTATTACTAATATGAAAAGCCAACAAGCAGCGGCCGACCTAGCACTATTATTACGCGCAGGCTCGCTAACTGCACCGGTTACTATTGTGCACGAGCAAACAATTGGCCCAAGCCTAGGTCAAGAAAATATAACTAACGGCTTGGCCGCATTGATGCTGGGAATGGGTATTACACTTGCCTTTATGGCAACGTGGTATCGCCGCTTAGGACTTATTGCAAACGTAGCGCTGTTATTAAACTTAACGTCGCTTGTGGGGCTAATGTCGTTATTACCAGGGGTTGTGTTAACACTTCCGGGTATTGCCGGGCTGGTACTCACCATTGGTATGGCGGTAGACACCAACGTTATTATATTTGAGCGAATAAAGGAAGAGCGTAGAAAAGGCCGCTCTGCTTATCAAGCTATTCAAGAAGGTTACAAGCAGGCCGCTAACACCATATTTGATGCCAATATAACCACCATGATCACCGCGCTTATTTTATATGGAATAGGTTACGGCCCAGTTAAAGGCTTTGCCATAACATTGGCACTTGGCTTAATAACCACGGTATTTACTGGCGTGTACGTATCAAAAGTACTAAGCCAAACGTTATATTTAAAATTGGCTAAAAAAGCAGGAGTAAATGCACATGCTTAACACTTTTTTAAAAGGCGAGGCGGGTACGCGTCTGCGTTTGTCAGGCATGCTTTTAAGCGCCATACTTGTACTGCTGTCGGTGTTTACGCTTAGTCAAAAAGGGCTTAATTTTGGCCTAGACTTTACCGGTGGTTACCTAACAGAATTTACCACCAGCCAAGGTGTTGAGCTAAAAGAGCTCCAATCATTTATTACTAAAAATCACAATGGCGAGTTTGAGCTAACCGCGCAAGGTAATAGCCATTTTCAACTACGCGAAGCGCCTAGCGATTCAACAGCAAATAGTAATGATTGGCAATCTGCCATTACTCAAAACGCAGATATAAACGCTGAGGTTTTATCATCAGCGTATATTGGCTCACAAGTAGGTGATGAACTGTTTGAACAAGGTTGTTTAGCACTATTTTCAGCTATGGTTGCAGTAATGCTTTATTTAGCGGCCCGGTTTGAATGGCGTTTAGCCGTAGGCTCTGTGGTTGCGCTAGTGCATGATTTACTACTGGTACTGGGGCTATTTTCGCTATTAAGTATTGAGTTTAATTTAACCGTACTTGCCAGTTTGCTGGCCATTATAGGTTATTCACTTAACGACTCTATAATAGTAGGCGATAGAGTACGCGAGCTTTTACGTGTTAAATCTAATAATGCGCTTAGCCCGGCAAGTATTATTAACAACGCCATAAAAAGTACCTTAACGCGTACGCTTATTACATCGGGCACCACGCTTGCTACAGTTGCAAGTGTTTGGCTCCTCGCTGGTGCGCTATTACAAGGCTTTGCCATCGCGCTATTTACCGGCATTGTAGTAGGTACGTTCTCATCTATTTGTATTGCGGCTACTTTACCTGAGCTTTTAGGGTTAAGTGCTAAAAATTACGAAGAAAAACAAGATGCAGAAACGCAAGCGTTGCTCGATATGCCCTAGCAATAAATACTTTTAAAATCAGCATTAAAATACAGGCGCTTAAAATAATGGTTTTAAGCGCATTATAACGTTAAAATCAACCACATAGTTTACAGCATTGGTTTTTAGCGCCTTTCATGAATAAATCCCACGTAATAGAACACCTTAAATTTGCACTCGAAGCACAATTAAACAGTGCAAAACAAGCAGCAAAAGCCGCGCACGACGCCGCAACTCACGAAGAAAGCGTTGCAGAAACGCAGTACGATACCCTAGGACTCGAAGCCGCTTATTTAGCACAAGGCCAAGCCGAGCGTGTAAACGATTGCTACAAAAGTATTAAACAGTTTGAAGCCATTTTTAAAGAGCCTAATCACAATAAAGTGATTATAAGCTCACTCGTTTGCCTAGAAGATGAAAGCGCCCTACAAAAATGGTTTTATTTAGGCCCAGCCGCAGGCGGCTTAATGGTCGAAGTTAAAGGGCTAACTATTCAAGTTGTTACACCCGAAGCCCCACTGGGTAAACAACTTTTAGGTAAACAGCTTGATGATGAAGTAAGTCTAACCATTGCAGGCAAAAACCATGAATATGAAGTGGTAGAACTTTTATAAAACATTGGTTTTAGATGTAGGTCGGATAAGCGCAGCGCCATCCGACAAAGGTAATTCTGTCTCATAACATTATTAAAAGTCGTTTTGGTGTGTTATTAATTATCAAAATGGGAGCAATAAGGTGTTAGCCTTCAAGGAATAGAGTTGTGAAAACACAGAAACCAGTTTGTCAGATTTGTGGCTCCTTCAGAGAGTTGACTCTTCACCTGCATGAGCTTGGTAAATTTTGTGAGCTACTTAGCAATGAAAAAGCAGTATTTAAGTCAGTTAAAAAAGAAATCGTTGAGTGTGGTGTTGCCAAAACTCAAAGCATTGCCAAATGGCTTCGTTTAGCTAGTCAACTTGAATCAGTTGACATGAATACCTTTAGATATGAGGAAGCACATTTTTACTGCGAACCTGTAGCTGACGAACTTAATTCAAATGCAAACCATGATTCTTCTCTAGCAACCCAGATTACTAGATTTCTATTTATTTCGAATGCACTTGAAGAGGCTTACCGGTTATCAAGTCAAGTTTATGAACAACAGTTTTTTAAACTAAAAAAACTAGTAAAAATATAGAAAGAAAACGAAGTTACTCAACGCAATCAGCATGGCTGTTAGACGAGGTTTTTGTTTCAAGAGAATTGCCAGAGTATTATTCCCACAAAGTAGATGGGTTAACTGAAGTATCGAAAATATACAAAGATATATTCAAAGTTAATTTTGATATAGATCTTGAAAAAGACAATCATAAATCCATTGGTTTTTCTTTGGTAAGGAACATAAGAAATCATATAGCGCATGCTGTTTTTCCCATTATTGATAATCCCGAATTTACCTGGGAGTTTGATGACCCAAGAACTAAAAGACTGGTTTTGACTTTATTGTCAAGAGCTTCTCGACTAGCAGCGATGAACATTCAAATTATCATTGGCTTTGTTTGTGATGAATTTAACTCCGATGATTATATTTACCTCTCAGAAGACCTTGACGTCGGCGATATATTTTTGGAAACCTGTACTTTACGCTACGCAAATAACCTTCACATTGAACAAGGTTTTGGTCTAAATGAAAGTTCACAATGGGCATGGCGATCAAGTACTTTAGAAGGCTAACAAGCCGTTCAGATGAAACTAAAGCGGTTGGCTCAGTTCCACTTCGCTTCATATTATTACTGACAATTTTATTCCGCTTTAGCGGGTATTAGGTAAACAAGGAAGTATTTTGATTCATAGAGTTTTATCAATATCCGCGATGCTCTTTTTACTGTCAGCTTGCACTACAGGAAAGCTTTATTACACGAAGGCTTCTGGCGAACGTGTTTTAGGGTGTGATGTGGAGTTTGTTGGTATACCAAGCGTTGACAAGTTTGCGGTTGAATATGCACTTAGCCTCTGCGCGAAAAGCTCTGTTAAAAAAGGGTATTCCATAGATAAAGAAAAGGAATACCTACTGACCCTAGAGCTTCAAATTCCAGAGTCAAAATGTGGTGAATCATGGAACCATAAGTCGGCAAAAGAGCTGTATAAAACTGGCAAATTGTCAAAGAAGGAATATGGCTATATTGTTGCTCATATAGACCTGGGTTTAGCGGTTGTTTACGAATGCTCACCAATAACTGAATAAAATCAATTATTTCGATCGTTTTGGTGAGACATGCAGGATGGCTTCGCCATTTATCCGACCGACGAGTTAGCTTTTTTCACAAACTTCGCTGTTACCATCATTTCGCCAATACCATCTACTTTACAATCTAGCTCGTGATCTTTTTTATCAAGCACACGCCTAACAATCGCTTTTGTGCCAATTTTAATAACTTGTGAGCTGCCTTTTATTTTTAGATCTTTGGCTATGGTCACTTTATCGCCATCATTAAGCAGGGTGCCGTTGGCATCTTTAACTAAAATTGCGTCTTCATCGCCTGTGTTATTTGGGTTCCATTCATAGGCGCATTCAGGGCAAATAAGCAGTTGCTGGTCTTCGTAAACATATTCAGATTGGCACTGTGGGCAGGCTGGGTGTGACATTTATAACGCTCATAAAATAGTAATTTTGCGTATTTTAATCTGCATTAATAGGAAAATATAGTTAATCAATATTTTTTATCTTTACGCTAAAAATATCTCGTTTGTGTGGTTTTCAAAAAGGGCATATAAAGCTGATGTCGCCTAAGCAATTTAGGCGCTAACACTTACAGTAGGTATTTGTTAAAGCACCCATCGGATTAAGTGATACGCGCAATGCACACTTAGTACGATGGGTGTTTCTATTTATAGTGCGATAATTTAAAGATCGCACGCATTTATAATTGGCTTACTACCGATTGGTATAACTAGGAAAAGTCGTGTTTAAAACCTTAATAGTGGTTGATAACAACGAGCAAACACTTGCTCAATCTTTCGAAAATGTGATTACGTTTAATAGTTACTTACGTGATTACCCAAAACATAATGAACCTAAAACCCGCATTATTAATTTATGCGACTCAAGCCAATACTTGAGTAAGGGTTACTATTGCTCATTGCTTGCTGAGGCCCGCAAACACCAGGTGTTACCCAGTGTTAAAACAATAAACGCGCTTCGAGGCGGACAAGCTCCTATGTTAAACGTTGGGCAAATTGATGGCGAAATTTACTTTGGTAATGCTTTAAACGAGCTACAAAGCAAAGCGGCTAAATCGGTATTTAAGCAATACCCAGCGCCTATTTTATATGTAGATGAACAAGGCTTGTTACAGCAAGGTTCGCTTAGCACTTTAAACGACGAGCAATACAGCAATTTTGTAGCGAAACTAAATACGTTTACTCAAACCCAATGGCGCATTGGTACTGTGCAGCGCCGTTTTAGATGGGATATGGCAATCCTTGTTGATCATAACGAAAAAGTACCACCGAGCGATAAAGATGCCATAGCCCGCTTTATAAAAGCAGCGGCTAAACATGGTATTAATGCTCAAGCATTAAGCTTTGAAGAAATAGACAACATTGCCCAGTTTGATGCGTTATTTATTCGCCAAACTACAGCAATTGACCACCCAACGTATCGCCTTGCAAGCAAAGCACAAAGCCTAGGTTTAGTAGTTATTGACGATGCTGAATCTATTTTACGTTGTTGTAATAAAGTGTATTTACACGATGCGTTTAATTATCAAAAAGTGCCGAGCTTAAAAACGGTGGTAGTGGCTGATCAAGCAGCGCAAACGCTTGAGCAATTAGAAGAGGCTTTTACCTATCCGCTGGTTTTAAAAATGCCTGAAGGGTCGTTTTCTAAAGGGGTGTTTAAAGTTGCAAATCGCAGTGAGCTTGAAGCTAAATTAACCGAGCTGTTTGAATATAGCGCATTGGTACTTGCACAAGAATACATGTACACAGAATACGATTGGCGAGTGGGTGTATTAAATGGCCGCGCTATTTATGCGTGTCGCTACTTAATGGCGCGTAATCATTGGCAAATTTATAATCATGATGCTAAACGGTTTTTCTCTGGTGGCTTTGAAACGTTACCTACCTTTGAGTTACCAAAAGCCGTGTTAGATGCTGCTTTAAAAGCATGTAAAACTGTGGGCAAAGGCTTATATGGCGTAGATGTTAAAGAACATCAAGGCAAAGCATATGTGCTTGAAGTAAATGACAATCCAAGTATTGATCACAAAGTAGAAGATGGCTATTTGGGCGACGAGCTATACATGATCATTATGGACGAATTTAAACAACGTTTAGAAGCGCGAGGCCGTGGGTAATAACATGCGTAACCTTGTTATTCGACAGGCACTTAGCAGTGATTTAAACGCATTGATTGACGTTGAAAATACTTGCTTTAATAACGATAAATTGAGCCCGCGTAGCTTAAAGCGCTGGTTAAATGCTAAGCACGGTATTTTGCTCGTTGCCAATAATGGCGAGCAAGTATGCGGCTATGGGCTGGTGTGGTGCCATAAAGGCACACGTTTAGCACGTTTATATTCGCTTGCTGTACTACCCACAATGCAAGGTAAAGGCATTGCCAAAATGCTATTAGCTGCGCTTGAAAAACAAACCAGCGAGCGTGGGCGACTTTACTTACGATTAGAAGTGGCGGTAAATAACGAAAGTGCGATAGGGCTCTACAAAAGCTTGGGTTACAGAGTGTTTGGTCAATATAGTGATTATTATGACGATCACAGTGATGCACTGCGAATGCAAAAAAATATTCGCCAAACGAGTGAGCTAAAAGTAGCGCGGTTAACGCCGTGGTACCAACAAACTACCGAGTTTACCTGTGGGCCTGCGGCGTTATTAATGGCAATGGGGGCACTTAAGCCAACAACTAAGCTTAGCCAATCACATGAGCTGGCTCTTTGGCGCGAAAGCACCACCATTTTTATGACATCGGGCCACGGTGGTTGCCATCCATTTGGTTTAGCGCTGGCGGCTAATAAACGCGGCTTTAAAAGCGAGGTAATGGTAAATACCACAGAGCCGTTGTTTTTAGATGGTGTACGCAGTGAAAACAAAAAAGTGGTGCTTTCAACAGTACACCAACAATTTGTAGAGGGTATAGCGCAGGCAAATATACCACTTAGCTATAAAGATGTAGAGCTTGAGCATATTGAACAGTGGTTAAGTCAAGGCTTTAGTGTGCTGTTACTAATTAGCACATACCGGTTTGATGGTAAAAAATCACCTCATTGGGTGTGCGTTACCCACCTTGATGAGCACTGCGTGTATGTTCATGACCCGTTTTGCGAGCCAGGAAGCGACAAACAACTCGCTATAGATTGCCAGTACGTACCTATAGCGCGCAGTGATTTTAGTAAAATGTCAGCATTTGGTAGCCAACGTTTAAGAACCGCAGTGGCCATTGCAAATAATTAATAGGTTTATAAAAAAGAGTGACTTTTTTAGATTTAATTGATGTAGCCCCTTATTCGTGGGCGGCCATTGGTACCGCCGCTTTTTGCGGTGCCATAATTGGGTTAGAACGGCAATTGCGCGGTAAACCTGTGGGTATTCGTACCTCAGCTTTAATCACGCTGGGCACGTATTTGTTTTTATCAACTGCGTTTAACTTACAAGGTGATGTGATTGATCATTCTCGTGTAGTGGGGCAAATAATTACAGGTATTGGCTTTTTAGGCGCTGGCGTTATGCTTGCAAAAGACGGCGCTGTAGTAGGGGTGACCTCTGCTGCAACCATTTGGGTGCTTGCCTCAATTGGGGTAATGATAGCCACCGACAATTTAGGTGCTGCCATTAAAATTTCGGTGCTGGTGGTTGGTATTTTATACGGTGTAGATGTACTGGAGGCAAAATTTAAAAGCCTAAGCAAAGGCGTACACACTAAAGTAAAAAATTATCAAAAACGTTACTACCGAAAAGACTTTAACGACACAGAAAGCCACTGATTTAACGCCACTAATTTAGTGGCGTTATTATTTGTATTAGCCAAATAGTTTTCTTCGTACTACTTTTCTGTACTCGCTTGGCGTTTGGCTAAGCACTTTTTTAAACACGCGGGTTAAATGACCTTGGTCGTTATAGCCGACCTCAAGTGCTACTTCTTGAATCGTTAAATTAGATGAAGCTAATAGCTCTTTAGCGCCTTCTACCCGTAATTGTTGCCAATATTCTATAGGGCTTTGATTAGTCGCAAGCTTAAAGCGGCGGGTAAATGTGCGATAACTCAAACTAAATTGGGCGGCTACTTCTTGTAAGTTTAACTCGCTGGCTAAATTAGTTTTAAGCCAAAACTGAATTTGCGCTATAAGTTCATCTGGATGGCGGTCAACCGCGCCTTCAAGATAGCGCTGATCTTCGTATGGTTTACGTACTTCGTGCGAAAAGTTACGCTCTACATGTTGCGCAGCTGCTTTGCCATAGTATTGGCTAATAATATGAACGATCACATCGGCAAGGGCATTTAAACTTGCCACCGTATACATGCGCTCTGACTGGGTGATAAAAAAGTCGGGCTTTAAGCGCACTAACGGGTAGTCGTTGCTAAATTGTTTGGCGTAATGCCAGTGGGTTGTTGCGGGGTGCCCATCCAGTAAGCCCGCTTCTGCAACTAGGCAATTACCCGTACCTACACCAATTATATGACTGCCGGTTTCAAAGCTTTCTTGTAGCCATTCAACCACTTCTTTATTAGTACGAACGACAGGGCGAGGGTTTCGCCAAATCCCAGGCACAATAATTAGGTCGTTGTAGGGCGCGTTATGTGTGGTGCAGTCGGGAACTATGGCAAGCCCAGTGCGGTTTTGTATTGGCTCATTATTTTTAGCAATCAAATTTATACTAAGAGGTCTAAAATCCGTGTGGCTTAAATGGCCTTTTGCATAAGCCTCACCCGCTCTTAGCATTTCAATAGGCAGTGTTAAACTGGTAATAAGTAAATGCGGGTACACTGCTATGGCAATATTTAACGCTGGGTTTACTGATTTTTTATGCATGTGAATGCTCCGACCAGTACTTTTTGGCCTTTAATGCTGAATATTTGGCTATTAAAGCACAAAGCGCTGTGATTAATCCAATTAAACTGTTGGCTTCTCCTATAACACGTTTTAAAGGTTAATTATGACAGCATTACCCGTAATAGTAGGCATGGGTGGTATTAACGCCGCTGGCCGTACTTCTTTTCATCAAGGTTACCGCCGTATCGTGTTAGACGCATTAAACGCACAAGCTCGTAGTGAAACATTTTTAGGCCTCGCCACATTAATGAACTTAGTACGCGTTGTTGATGGTCAATTACAAGACACAAACGGTAATAATGTTGAGCAAAGCGACATAGAAGCACGCTTTGGTGAGCAAATTATTGCTGGGACGCTTATTCGTAAAATTGAAAAAGAACATTTTGATGCAGATGCCACGCCTTGGCAGCAAAAAATGACATTAAAGACATCTGATGAAAACGCGATTGTATTTGAAACTCGCGCACGCGATTTACCAAGTCCAGTACCTGCAAGTTGGAAAGTACAAGAGCTTGAAGGTAAAAAGGTAAAAGTGACTATAGCGGCAGAGCTAGACGTAAAGCTTGATTCTACACGTGATAACCCAATTAAATCGGCGGGGCAGTTTCCTACCGGGTTTGATCCATCAATTATGTATAACAGCCGTTATCAGCCACGCGGTTTGCAAGCCACCATATTTGCTGCAAACGATGCGATTAAATCAACAGGCCTTGATTGGCAACGCATAATGAATAGCGTAGAGCCAGATAAAATTGGTACTTATTCAGCCTCGGTTATTGGCCAAATGGACGACAAAGGATTAGGCGGTTTAGTTAAAGCACGCCAGCAAGGCGATCGTGTTAGTACAAAGCAATTAGCACTTGGCTTAAACACGATGTCGACTGATTTTATAAACGCCTACGTTACAGGTAATGTAGGTACTACGTTTTCTACCTCGGGTGCATGTGCCACATTTTTATATAACTTACGCGCTGCAGTAAACGATATTCAAGCAGGGCGCACCCGTGTTGCGGTGGTAGCAAGTGTTGAATGCGCTATTACGCCTGAAGTGGTAGAAGGCTTTGGTAATATGAGCGCCCTTGCAAATGTTGAAGGCCTGCGCCGTTTAGATAACTTAAGTAGTGAACAAGAGCCCGATTACCGTAAAAGCAGCCGCCCATTTGGCGAAAACTGTGGTTTTACATTAGGTGAAGGCGCACAAGTCACTATTTTAATGGATGATGCATTAGCACTTGAGCTTGGTGCAGATATTATGGGCTCAGTACCTGATGTATTTGTAAATGCCGATGGCATTAAAAAATCAATCACCTCACCGGGTCCGGGTAACTACATTACAATGGCTAAATCTGCGGCATTGGCAACAAGCTTATTGGGTAAAGAGGCGCTACAAAAGCGTAGCTTTATTTTAGCGCATGGTTCTAGCACGCCGCAAAATAGAGTAACAGAATCTCTTATTTACCATAAAGTGGCACAAACCTTTGCCATTGATAGCTGGAAAGTAACGGCGCCAAAAGCTTATGTAGGGCATACAATTGCCCCCGCAAGTGGCGATCAACTTGCTATTGCGCTGGGGGTATTTAGCCATAATATTATGCCGGGTATTACTACCATAGATAAAGTGGCCGACGATGTTTATGCAGATCACTTAGATATACGTAACAGCCATTACGACTGTGGCGACATGGACATCGCCTTTATAAACTCAAAAGGTTTTGGCGGTAATAACGCCACAGCTACAGTACTTAGCGCTAAAGTAACACTACAAATGCTTGCTAAGCGCCATGGTGATAAAGCGATGAGTGATTACGCTTATAAAAATACATCCGTTGTTGCTTTGCAAAATACCTATAAAGCGCAAGCTGACCTTGGTAAGTACGAATTAGTATATCGTTTTGGTGATGGCGCCATTGACGATAACGACATTGTAATTGGCGAAGACGGAATAGAGCTTCCTGGTTTTGATAAAGCAATTTCGTTTAATACAACCCACTCCTATCAAGATATGTTTTAAGCACACATACTTGAAACCCAAGGCGCTTAATAAAGCGCCTTTTTTATATTTATTAGCCTATAGTTAAATTTTGGTTAGTTATAAATATAAGCTTGCATCTTTTTATAATGTTTGTTTCTATAATAGCTACTTTGCGTTCTAGGATGGATAATCAAATGAAAAAACTCTCTATAGCTCTTTCTATATTACCTGCGTTAACTTGTGTGCCAGTAATGGCAGATTTTGTGCCAGCTGAAGTTGTTAAGGACAACTACAATAAACAAACAAATACATCTTCTCGTGTGTCACGCTTTGAAGGCTTAAATTTAAGTAGTTATGTTGTGAATGAAAGCGGTCAGGTTAGTGATATAGAAATTGTTGCATCTATCGGGCAAGACAAATACAAAAGAGAAGTTGTTGAGTATGTGTCAAAACTAAATTACAAGAGTGCTCAGGTCGATGGTAAAGCTGTGCCTAGTGCCAAGCTTATTACAGTGACTTCTCAAAACCTGCACTTGGGGTACACTAACGACAAAGCAACGCATGGCTTTTTTAATGATTATGAAACGGCAAGTAATCTAATTAATGAAAAAAAATTAGACGAAGCGCAAAGTAAAATAATAGAGCTAGAACGCGACCATGCTAAAAATACTGTTGAAATAGTATTACTTTCATGGCTAAAAAGTCAGCATAGCTACTTTACCCAAGATTGGATTGGCTTTGATAAACATATTAATAATGCATTTTTATTTAGAGATAATTTACCAGATCAGATTAAAGTGCGAGTGGTAAAAAATGCTTTGCAATGGTTTATATCTAAACAGGACTACGTGCGCGCTTATGATGCAATTGATGCCCTAGGAAATATTAAAGCCTTTGTTTTTACAGATGAAAACAAGCAGCAGTTGCTAGCTCAAGTTAATGATATTTATAAAAATTCAGGCGATATAAACCAACAAATAGCTATTGAGACAGATCAAGCTGTTATGCCTTTACTGTCTAAAAGTGAGGTTGTGCTTGAGTCAACAATGCCACTTAGCAAGGTTCAACTGCGCTGTGAAAATAAAGTGGTAAATTACAACACAAGCGCTATTGATAAAATTGTCATTTCTAAATATGATTTACGTTGCGGGTTATTAATTAAAAGTGCGCAAGCACAAACAGTAACGCTAAAACAAAGTGGAAATGTCTTTTTTGTAAAGACCAAAAAAATTATTTTTATTTAAAACCCCATATATAACGATGGGGTTTTTACTTTTAAGCTATATTACTTCAATTTTTTTACATACCTGAGCGTTATAAAGTTAATAATAGCTAGCAAAATGGCTACTTCATATCGGTTATTTGCTACAGCAATACCAATTAATCCCATATTCCATATGCTCGCTGCTGTCGCAGTACCTGATGTTGACTGGTTATTTTTCAAAATTGCGCCACCACCAATAAAACCAATACCTGTTATTATTCCTTGTAACATTTTAGATTGTGCTTCAGATGAGTCTAGTACCGACATGGCTATAAGTGCATACCCACACGATGCAACTGCTACTAACGGAAATGTTCTTAGTCCAGCGCCGTCTTTACTTCGCTCTCTATCGTAGGCCATTGGCAGGGCTAGGGCGTAGGCAATACCTAAATGAATTAAGTTATCTAAGATTTCATTCCACTGTAAATCAAATTCCATAGCGATTCTCTATTAAAAAACTTAACTTACAAAAGCAATTGCTGCGCCAAATATAAAAGCATTTAAAATCAATGTATTGTTTTTTATTTTAGGTTGATTTAGAGCATATTTAGTAAAATGTACACATTGGTTTATCACTTTTACTTAATGTGTTTACAGGTGTATTTAAATTGGTTTTACAACTTTTTACAGTCTTAATTTTATAAACGTATAGTATATATACATGTTTTTAGAGGAGGGGATTATGAAGCTATTACTAACATTATTAATAACTGTGTACTTAAGTGGTTGCACGGTGGCTGGAGTTTTAATAGATGGCCATGCTCAAAACAATAATACATTAAATCAAAATATGAATAG